>NZ_JBFALJ010000015.1:0-202357 GCF_040660195.1 Streptomyces sp. NPDC050147
TTGTATGTCGCGGGCGCGGGCTTGGCCCGCGGTTACCTGCGTCGTCCCGCGCTGACAGCTGAGCGTTTCGTTGCCGATCCGCATGGTCCGGCGGGCTCGCGGATGTACCGCACGGGGGATCTGGCTCGCTGGCGGGCGGACGGGAACCTGGAGTTCCTGGGTCGGGTCGATCACCAGGTGAAGATCCGGGGCTTCCGGATCGAACTGGGGGAGATCGAGGCCGCGTTGGCGCGGTTCGACGGGGTGGGGCAATCGCTGGTGGTGGTCCGTGAGGACGCGGGCGGCATCAAGCAGCTGATCGGCTATGTGGTTGCTGCGACGACGGGTGCAGTTCTGGAGCCTGCCGAGGTCAGGGCATCCCTGGCGGACGGGCTGCCGGACTATATGGTCCCCGCCGCCGTGATGGTGCTCGACGCGCTGCCGCTGACACCCTCCGGCAAGCTGGACCGCAAGGCCCTGCCCGAGCCGGACCTCAGCCGGGCAAGCACCGGCCGAGCGCCGCGTACACCTCAGGAAGAAGTGCTGTGCGGGCTCTTCGCCGAAGTCCTGGGCCTGCCCCGGGTCGGCATCGACGACAGCTTCTTCGAGCTCGGCGGGCACTCGCTCCTCGCCACCCGCCTCGTCTCCCGCATCCGAGCGACCCTCGGCGCCGAACTCGGCATCCGTACCCTCTTCGAAGCCCCCACCGTCGCCACCCTCACCGTCCAACTCGCGCACGGCAGAGCCGAGGACGACTTCGACGTACTGCTGCCCATCCGGGCACAGGGGAGCAGGCCGCCCCTGTTCTGTATGCATCCGGCAGCCGGTATCAGCTGGGTGTACTCCGGGCTGCTGCGGCACCTCGACGCCGACATCCCGCTCTACGGACTCCAGGCGCGCGGGATCACCGAGCCCGAGCACCGGGCGGGAACCCTCGGTGAGCTGGCTGCCGACTACCTGGCGCAGATCCGCAAGGTCCAGCCCAACGGCCCCTACCGCCTGCTGGGCTGGTCCTTCGGCGGCGGTGTCGCCCAGGAGATCGCCGTACAGCTGCAGGAACAGGGCGAGCAGGTCGCCGTACTGGCGCTCATGGACAGCTACCCCGGCGGTGGCGAGCAAGGCCGCCGCGGCGCCCCGACAGCAGGGCCGGAGCAGGGCGACCTCGCCGGCATGCTCGACTCGCTCGGTTTCCGCACCCGGGACGCCGAAGGCCGGACCCTGGCCCCCGCCGAACTGACCGAACTGCTCGACGCCGAGGGAAGCCCGCTGTCAGCGCTCGACGCGAGCAGGCTGACCGCGCTCGCCCAGGCCTTCGCCGGCCATGTGCGGCTCGCCAGGGAGGCCCAACACCGGCTGTACGACGGCGATCTGCTCTTCTTCACCGCCACGGCCGACAAGACACCGGCCGACCCGACAGCCCAGTCCTGGCGGGCCCATGTCACCGGCCGGATCGACGACCACCCGGTGGCCTGTGCGCACGGGGCCATGACCCAGCCGGACCCGCTCGCGGAGATCGCGGGGCCGCTCGGCAGGGCGCTGAACCGCCCCTGACGGTCGGATCCGGCCGTGACGACCACTTCATCGATCACCCCCACGAACGAACCGAGGGAAGCAGCAGTGCAGACAAACCCGTTCGAGAACACCGACACGAGCTACCTGGTACTCGTCAACGACGAGGGCCAGCGCTCCCTGTGGCCCGCCACCATCGACGTACCGGCGGGCTGGACCGTCGAGTTCGGCCCCGAGGCCCGCCAGCACGCCGTCGACCACATCGAGGTCACCTGGCAGGACATGCGCCCGCGCAGCCTGGTGCGTGCCGTGGAGGGTGAGGCCGCATGACCGGGGAGCGGGTCGGACAACAGAACACGGCGCTGCCCGGACTGCGGGAGCGGCTCGTCGTGAGGATGCGTACACCCTGGTGGGCGATGTTCGCCATCTGCTTCGCCAGCGCCGTGGTGCTGCTCGACACCACCGCGGTCAATGTGGCCCTCGCCGAGATCGGCACTGGCCTCGACGCGGGTCTCGACCAGGTCCTGTGGGTGGTCAACGCCTATCTGCTCTCGTACGCCGCCCTGTTGGTGATCGGCGGTCGACTCGCCGACATGTTCGGGCCGCGCCGGGTCTTCCTGGCCGGCCTTGCCGTGTTCACGGTCTCCTCCGTCGGCTGTGGGATGGCCCAGGACGCGGGGCAGGCGATCGCCGCACGCCTCGCACAGGGTGTGGGCGCCGCCCTGCTCACTCCGCAGACCATCGTGATCATCACGCGGATCTTCCCTGCTGAGCGGCGGGGGAAGGCGATGGGCGTGTGGGGCGGGTTCGCGGGCATCGTCGCGGCGGCCGGGCCGACCTTCGGCGGCCTGCTCGCCGCTTCGCTCGGCTGGCGCTGGATCTTCTACATCAATGTGCCGGTCGGGATCATCGGCGCGGTCCTCGTTCTGCTCGCCGTGCCCAAGCTGGACACCGGCAAGAAACAGCGTCTCGATGTGCTCGGCGCGAGCGTCCTCGCCGTCGCGATGCTGGCCATCGTGTACGCGCTCCTCGAAGGCGAGGCGCACAACTGGGGCAGCCTGTGGGGTCCGGTGACCGTGCCGGTGCTCGCCGGTGCGGGGATCCTCGCCCTCGGTGCGTTTTTCCTGGTAGAGCGGGAGCGGCAGGGCCGGGATCCGCTGATTCCGTTCGCGGTGCTGCGGGACCGCAACTTCTCGCTCATGGCGGTTGTCGTCTGCGTGCTGCCGTGCGGGCTCGGCGGCGTCATGCTGCTCACGCCGCTGTACTTGCAGGACGTGCAGGAGTTCTCCGCCTTCCAGGCGGGTCTCCTTGTCGCGGTGGCGCCGCTGGTGTCGGTGTTCATCGCGCCGTACTCGGGCACGCTCACCGACCGGTTCGGCGGCAAGTACGTGCTGATCACCGGCCTCGGCTTCTTCGCGGGCGGCATCGCGCTGATGGGGGCGCTCATCCAGGACGGCTCCGGCTGGACCGTGCTGCTGCCCGGCCTGATCTGCGTCGGCATCGGCATGGGCGTCGGCTTTGCGCCGGCGAGTGTCGTGGCCTTCCGGAACATCGATCCCGACATGGCCGGTTCGGCGTCCGGGGTGTTCAACACGACCCGGCTGAGCGGCAGTCTGCTCGGCAGCGCGGCCGTGGGCGCCGTGCTGCAGGCGCAGCTGGCGACCGGGGATGCCACCACCGCCATCAAGTTCACGATGTTCCTGCCCGTGGCGATCATGTCGGCGGGTGCGCTGCTCACTCTGGCGATCCGGGAGAGCGCGCCGGGCACCGCGAACGAAAAGGTTGCCGAGCCCGAGCCTGAGCCCGCGGCCGAATCCGCCGCCGAATCCGGGGCGGGCACGGAGCAGGAATCCTCGGTGGGGTTGCGCTGAGCCGATGCGGGCCGAGAATTCTCCTCAGGCTCCACATCCGTGGCGCATTGTCCGTATCCCGGAAGTCCAGGGAACGGTGGGTGCAGGATGTGGTCCTTGGGTGGCCCCTGGGTGGTCCCTGGGAATTCTGTGAACGCGTTACCGGAAAAACGAAAGCCCGGCGAATCCTTGCTCGGTTCTGCTGAATACGCATACCTGGTTCCGACTGTCTGAAAGCGCGGAGATCCGCCCCCTCCGGTCACGCTCGGCGCGACCACAAGGGGCGGACCCTTGTGCTGCCCGGACGGCTCAGACGACGTGCCGGCCGCCGTCCACCGTCAGTACGTCCCCGGTCGTGTACGCGGCGTTCGCCAGGTAGAGCGTCGCCTCCGCCACGTCCACGGGCGTACCCACCCGGCGCAGCGGAGTGTTCGCGGTGATCCACTCGCGGGAGCTGTCCCAGACCTCTTCGGCCTCGTCGTACCAGGGGGTCTCGATGAGCCCCGGTGCGACGGCGTTCACCCGGATCGCCGGGCCGAGCTGGGTCGACAGCAGGCGCGTCATGTGGTTGAGCGAGGCCTTGCTGACCGCGTAGGGGATGGAGCTGCCGAGCGCCCGGGTCGCGGAGACCGAGGAGACGTTGATGATCGCTCCCGCCCCGCTGGCCCGAAGGTTGGGGACCGCGGCCGTGGTCATCTGCCAGGCGCCGATGACGTTGACCGCGAAGATGGAGCGCCAGACGTCGGCGTCGGCGGCCTCCAGGTCGTTCAGGGGGATGAAGCGGGTGGCGCCGGCGTTGTTGACGAGGATGTCGAGCCGTCCGTAGGCGTTCACGGCGCTCTCCACGAGGCGGCGGCAGTCGTCCGCCTTTGACACATCGCCCTGGACATATATGGCGTCCGGGAGTTCCGCTGCCAATGCCTTGCCCGCGGCTTCGCTGCGCGCGGAGTTGACGACCACCTTGATGTTCTCAGCGGCAAGGCGGCGGGCCACTGCAGCGCCAATTCCGGATGATGATCCAGTGATCAGGGCGACGCGTTCCTCGCTCATTTCTACCTCCTGAAGCATTGACAAATTGTTGAAGCGGATCATAGTCCATTGTCCGTCTTGCGGAAACGGTTTTCCGCTTAATGGAATGATGGTGCTCGGTGTTCATCCGCCCGGGGCCGCCCGGGGCCGTCCGGGGAATCGGTACTGAGCACGAGGAGGGTTTTGGGGTCGTCGCCGGAAGTTTCGATGGAGCCAGGTGCGGGGGGGGGGGCACCGCATCGTCGAGGCGGGGCTGCACGACAACCCCCGACGCCGTCGCGATCCGTGAGGCCCTCACCGGAGTCGAGCTCAGCTATCAGGAGCTCTGGTGCCGGGCGGGCGCCGTAGCTGGTCAGCTGACCGCGCATGGCGTCGCGCCGGGCTGCCCCCGGTCGCCATCGACCTGGACCGTGGCGCCGAGCTCACCGTCGCCTTGCTGGGCATCGCACGGGCCGGCGCCGCCTACCTCCCGATCGACGGACACGCCCCGGCCGACCGGGCTCAAGGAAGCGGGGGTCGGCGTCGAGCGGGCGGGAGTGCAGGGCCGGGCCGTCACCCCGGCCCCCGATGTGCGGGTGGACGAGGAGTCCCCCTGCTGCATCGGCTACACCTCGGCCTCCACGGGCGTCCACAAGGGTGTGCTCGTCCCGCACCGTGCCGTCCGCGACCTGGTGACCGTGCCCGTCCATGGCGAACTGCACGCCGACGACCGGGTCGGCAGCGTCGCCAACCCCGCCTCCGACACCGCCACTTGGGAGGCCTGGGGCGCCCTCACCACAGGCGCCATAGCCGATCGGCGAAGGGGCCGCCGCGTGGCTGCTGCGGTTGCGGGCCGCGCGAGAGTCAGCAAGAGCATCGGCCGTCGGTGACGGTCGGGGGGCGCTCCGTTCAGCGGGTCATGCGTAGGTACTACGGCGGCATTGCGAAATGGGGTGCCGGGCGCCGGCGGTCGTCACGTGTTGGCGCTGCGGGGGTGGACGGAGTCCGTACTCAGCGTGAAGGTTCGGGGCGGTAGCGGCTCCAGCCACGAGTCGCTGGTCTTCTCCTGGATCTCCAGGCCGAAGATGAGATCGGTGAAGTCAGCATGTCCCGTGCCGTCGCTGCAGCTGAAGCGGTAGGAGGCGCCGGGGTTGAGGTCGACGAGCAGACCGGCGTTGCCCCTCCACATCTGGGGCTCCCTGTCCCCACCTCGCCAGCAGTTCCAGATCTGCGGCGTCGACGTGACGGTGGGCTTGATCAGCGGCTCCAAATACACCACCGGCGGCGCCGAGTCGGCCCACAGGCAGACGCCCGACGACCGTGAGCCGTTGACGAGCAGATCGCCTTCCGACAGTTCCAGGCACACGCCCTGGGGCGGTTTGCTTACGGAAGAGGTGAAGGCGACCGCCAGCCTGGACGTCGCCCACTTCATGGAAACACCGAAGGCAAGGTGCACCGTCTTGCCCTCGAACTCCACCGGTTGGCCGTCCGAGACGCGGAACGCCCGGTCGATCTTCGCCTTACGGACGTGGTCCTCAGTGCGAACCTCCCGTGGTTCAAGTCCCCGCTCCAACGGCGGGTGCGGCCTCTGCGCGGCGGCGTGTGTTCGTGCGGCGCAGGGGCGTGGTGTCTGATCCGTCTCGTGCGTCTTCGGCCGAGGGAACAGGAGCGCGCGGCCGGAGAAGGAGGAGCGGCTGACCCGCTCAGGCCGGAGCGCCGGCCTTGAGGCGCACCACCGCGCTGCCGAGTTCGCGCTGCATCTTCGCCGTGAGGGGACGGCCCTCGAACGTGCCGACGAGGGCCCGGGCGACGTCGCGCACCGTGAGGCCGCAGTGATCGGCCAGGTCAGCGAGGAAGCCCTTGGCGCGTTCGCTTGAACAGGGCACGAGCGCCATGACCACGCCCTGAGCCCGCATGGTGACCGCACGCCTGCGCAGCCGTCGGCGCAGTTCCACGTTCTCCGAGCGAAGGGTCTCGACCTCGCCGGCAGGGCTGCTCTCATGCCAGACGAGCGACTCTTTTCGAGACCAGCGCTCCTCGTACGTCCTCAATGTGCTCTGCATGACACACCTTGCTCGGTCATTTTCACGGAGCCGGGGGCAAGGTAGCCGCTGAGTGACGACAGGAAACATTGCCCTCCGGGTGAATCAATATCTGTGCCCGAGAGGTCAGAGTTTTATGGAACACGCGGTGAGGGTTTATGTCGCGCCGAGTGGAGTCGCATTAGGTAACGCGCACAGGCCGTTGCAGCGTGCTAGTGTCTATCTCAGTTGCAGTTGTGGTTCCCAAAGCTTCAAGTGCCCCCACCCGGCTTCTGCCGGTGGGAGCACTTTGTATTTCCGGTCATTTTCCGGGCGGGGTAATCATCGCGGCGACACGGTGTCCGCACAGTGTGGATTCCGGTGTACTGCCCCAAAGGAGATATGACATGGCTGCTGGTACCGTGAAGTGGTTCAACGCGGAAAAGGGCTTCGGCTTCATCGAGCAGGACGGTGGCGGCGCTGACGTGTTCGCCCACTACTCGAACATTGCCGCCCAGGGCTTCCGCGAGCTGCTCGAAGGCCAGAAGGTGACCTTCGACATCGCGCAGGGTCAGAAGGGCCCGACGGCCGAGAACATCGTTCCGGCCTGACGCTGACTGTGTAGCTGGGGCCCGCATCCCTCGGGGTGCGGGCCCCAGCTACACGCATTTCCCGCGGTGTTTTCGCCCGCGGGACGACGCGGAGGAACCCGCCGTCTCACCCCACGCGGGTTCTCCCTCGGCGGTGCAGACGCATTCTGAAGAGCTACTCCGCAGCCGACGCCCGGCTATTACGCCCCCACGGCGTCACGCATTTCAGCACCCGTGCCCGCATGGATTTCTGCCAGCCAGAGGTGCTTTGTTTTTTCAACGGCCCATGCTCGTAATTCTCCATGTCGCTCATTGCTGCGGGAATTCCTTGATATGTGCCACATCGAGGAAGGTTCCGCATGAACCACACACGCACGAGCGACCGCTCTGCCCGCACCGGTAACGGCACTGCCGACGCGGGGCGAGGTGGCAGCCGCTTCGGCTCGCAGGCACCGCGCCGTTCCGGCGGCCCGGCCCGTTCCAACGGTTACGGCCGTCGGCCCGCCGCAGTGCAGGGCGAGTTCGCGCTCCCCACCTCAACCACCCCCGCGCTGCCCGCCGTTGAGGACTTCGCCGATCTCGACATGCCCGAGCAGTTGCTGGCCGAACTCGGCAGGCAGGGCGTGAGCGCACCGTTCCCGATCCAGGGCGCGACGCTGCCGAACTCCCTGGCGGGCCGTGACGTCCTGGGCCGTGGACGCACCGGCTCCGGCAAGACCCTCGCCTTCGGCCTCGCCCTGCTGGCCCGCACCGCTGGGCGGCGTGCTGAGCCCCGCCAGCCGCTGGGGCTGATCCTCGTACCGACGCGTGAGCTGGCGCAGCAGGTGACCGACGCGCTCACCCCGTACGCCCGCTCCGTCAAGCTGCGGATGGCCACGGTGGTGGGCGGGATGTCGATCGGCAAGCAGGCCGGCGCGCTGCGAGGTGGGGCCGAGGTCGTCGTCGCCACGCCCGGTCGCCTCAAGGACCTCATCGACCGCGGCGACTGCCGGCTGAACCAGGTCGGCATCACCGTCCTTGACGAGGCCGACCAGATGGCGGACATGGGCTTCATGCCGCAGGTCACCGCGCTCCTCGACCAGGTGCGCCCCGAGGGGCAGCGGATGCTGTTCTCCGCCACCTTGGACCGTAACGTCGACCTGCTGGTGCGCCGCTATCTGACCGACCCCGTCGTGCACTCGGTCGACCCGTCGGCCGGTGCGGTCACGACGATGGAGCACCACGTCCTGCACGTCCACGGCGCCGACAAGCACGCCGCCACCACAGAGATCGCCGCCCGCGACGGCCGCGTGATCATGTTCCTGGACACCAAGCACGCCGTGGACCGCCTGACCCAGGACTTGCTCGACAGCGGGGTACGGGCCGCCGCGCTGCACGGCGGCAAGTCGCAGCCGCAGCGCACCCGCACACTGGCGCAGTTCAAGACGGGGCACGTCAGCGTGCTGGTGGCGACCAATGTCGCGGCGCGCGGCATCCACGTCGACAACCTCGACCTCGTCGTGAACGTCGACCCGCCCACCGACCACAAGGACTACCTCCACCGCGGCGGCCGTACCGCCCGCGCCGGTGAGTCCGGCAGTGTCGTCACCCTGGTGACGCCGGGCCAGCGTCGCTCCATGGTTCGCCTCATGTCGGATGCCGGTATCCGGCCGCAGACCACGCAAGTCCGCTCGGGCGAGGAGGCGCTGAGCCGGATCACCGGCGCCCAGGCCCCGTCCGGCATCCCGGTCGTCATTACCGCGCCGGTGGCCGAACGCCCCAAGCGCGGCGCCTCCTCCCGGGGCCGCCGCCGCCCCGCTTCGGCGACCCGACGCGCACCTGTACGCCGGCCCGTCATCGATGCGGCGGCCTAGAACCTTCGTGATCAGGAAGCTGACCCATCTCTGCAGGAGGCACCTTTTGACGCTGGTTCAGATGCAGCCCCGCCCCACGAACGCCGACCCCGCGCACAACACGATGGCGGCCAGGGACGCGGCCGGACCGCAGGTCTGTGACGACATGAGTGTCGAGTTGGCGCTGTCCGTCATGACCGCTGCCCGCACAGGCCGACTGGTCGTCTGCGACCAGGACGGCCAGCGCATGGGCCTGGTCACCCAGGCCGAACTCACCGCCGTACGCGAGCACTCCGCTTACACGGACCGCGTCCGCCTGCGCGACATCATCGGCGATCACGGGGCGACCACCTCACCCGTGACCACTGCCTCCGACGCCGAGCACGTGATGTGCTCCCGCCCGCTCGGGGCACTGCCGGTGGCCGAGGGCCAAGGAAGCGCCCTGGGCGTCCTTGCCCTCTCCCGCTGAGCCGCCTCACCCAGGTCGGACCGTTCACTCCTTCTCTCTGTGAGGCCACATGCGTTGTGTCATCGCCCGTTTCCCCTTCGACCTCACCAAGAGCGGCGTACTGGAAACGATGAAGGGCATCAAGCCCGAACGGGGCAGTGGTGAATCGGTGATCATCGGCCGCCGCCACTACCCCGTCAAGCAAGTCGGCCAGGTGATCACCCGACAGGACCGGCGTGACTTCAGCGCCGCCGAAGTCCTTCGGGCCATGGCGCGGCTCGGCTTCACCTGCCGCACCCTCCCCACGGCCGCACCCGTACACATCCCCAACTCGGTACAGCAATCTTCCGCGATGCTCGGCACTCCCGTATCCGTCTGACCGACGTATCCGTCCGACCGGGCCCACACTGTTGTCCAGCGAGTTCTTGCCGAGTGGCTGCTCAGTGGTCGGAATAGCTGAAGTCGCCCACCGTCCGGGCGTTGATGTTTTCGATCGGCACGCGGTACATCCCGCCCGTCTCGGGTCTCGGGAATCCCCACGGTCCCCTGCAGGATCCGGGCGACATGGAAGTGCAGATGCGTAGGGGGCCCACCCTACTTCGCCGGGGTATCGAGGACGGCGGAGAACTCTGCCAAGCGGTCCGAATCCGTCAGCACCTCCGACACCCGGCCGGTGATGACGGCACCCCCGGTGACCACGGTCAGGGACATCTGGTTGCTCTGCCCGGATTCCGCCAGGGCGGCGACGACGCGGTCGTACCACTCTGGAGCCTCCCGCCCTCCCCCGGAGTGACTCCGGCGGAGCTGGGGATTCTCCCTGCCACAGGGGTAACAGCGCAGACGGGCGGCGACAGGGTGGCTTCGCGGGTTGTCTGCCAGGCGGCGGTGGCCATAGCCGCGACTCCGGTGGAAGAGGCAGCGCCCCGAGGCCCTCCCCGGCCGGGCGAGCGCGCCGCGGCATGGCAAGGGGCGTGGGGCATCGCGGGGGATAGGTGTCCGGTGAACGGATATGCCTGGCTGAATAACGGTGTGGTTTCGTTCGCTGCGACTTTGAACACTACTCATGGTTATGTGACGTGCATCACTAAAGAACTAGTAAAGGTTGTGGTAGAACTACGCAACTCCGCAGGTGGCATCAGCTCTTGTTGCCTCCCGGAGTCGCCGGCACGCACCGGCAGCACGACCAGAGTCATCACGTTCCGAGTCCGCGGTACGTGAACTCAGGGTCGCCGATCGGACAACGGCGTTCACTCAAAGACCGCACATCTTTCCGGCGCAGTCCCCAGCGCCGGCCCTGCGCCATCGAGGTAGTCACCGTGTCACTGGACTCCATCACCACCTCCGTCGACGAGGCCGTCAGCGGATTCTTCGAGCCCATAGCCACCTGGCTCGGGGAAGTCGTCTTCTACGCCGTCCCCGTCGCCGGTACGAAGATCCCTCTCATCGTCGCCTGGCTCGTCGTGGCCGGTCTGGTCTTCACCACCTGGTTCGGTCTTGTGCAGGTCAGGAAGTTCAAGCTCGCCGTCGCCGTGGTGCGTGGCAAGTACGACGAGAAGGGGTCGGCCGGAGAGGTCAACCACTTCCAGGCGCTGACCGCCGCCGTCTCAGGCACCGTCGGTCTCGGCAACATCGCCGGCGTGGCCGTCGCCGTCTCCATCGGTGGCGCAGGCGCCACCTTCTGGATGATCCTGTGCGGCCTGCTGGGCATGGCCACCAAGTTCGTCGAAGTCACCCTCGGCGTGAAGTACCGCGAGGTGCACGCCGACGGCACCGTCTCCGGCGGCCCGATGCACTACCTGCCCAAGGGCCTGACCGAGCGCTTCGGCAAGAACGGCAAGACGCTCGGCAAGATCCTGGCGGTCCTCGCCTCCTTCATGATCCTGTTCTTCGGCCTCTTCGGCGGCAACCTCTTCCAGGTCAACCAGTCCTACGCCCAGCTCGTCTCCGTCACGGGCGGCGAGAGCGGTCTGATGGGCTCCTCCGCCGGTGCCCTGTTCTTCGGCATCCTTGTCGCCGCGCTCGTCGGCATCGTGCTCCTCGGCGGCATCCGCTCGATCGCCAGCGTGACCAGCAGGCTCGTGCCCGCCATGGCCGGCATCTACATCGTGGCCTGCCTGATCGTCATCCTGACCCACGTCACAGTCCTCCCGGCCGCGATCGGCGAGATCATCGAGGGTGCGTTCAACCCTCAGGGTGTCGCCGGCGGTATCCTCGGCGCGCTGATCGTCGGCTTCCAGCGGGCCGCGTTCTCCAACGAGGCCGGCCTCGGCTCCGCCCCGATCGCACACTCCGCGGTCAAGACCAAGCACCCCGCCAGCGAGGGCCTGGTCGCCCTGCTCGAGCCGTTCATCGACACCGTCATCATCTGCACGATGACCGCGCTGACGATCGTCATCGCCAACCCGGCCAGCTGGCGTGAGGCCCGCCAGAGCAACGGCGGGTCCATCGGCGGCGTCACCATCACCTCCGACGCCTTCGCCACCGTGATGCCCTGGTTCCCGTACATCCTCACCGTCGCGGTGCTGCTGTTCGCCTTCTCCACCGTGCTGACCTGGGGCTACTACGGCCTCAAGGCCTGGACGTACCTCTTCGGCCGCAGCAGGGGCAGCGAGCTGACCTTCAAGGTCCTCTACACGCTGTTCGCGGTCTCGGGTTCCCTGCTGACGCTGGAAACCCTGATCGGCATGGCCGATGCGGTGCTCTTCATGCTCGCCGTCATCAACATCATCGGCCTGTACCTCCTCGTCCCGGTCGTCAAGCGCGAGCTGAGCTCCTTCCTGGAGTACGTCCGTGCCCGCGACGCCGGAGAGGTCACCGAGGACGACGAAGGCCAGGAGTCGGTGAAGACCACCGTCTGACCGCCCCCGCGGCCCGGCTCCTGAGCGGGCCCGTACACACCTGACGCCTTGGTGTGGACGGGCCCGTTCGCCATGCCTGCACAACGCCTCTGAGCAGCTGAAATGCGGCCTGGCGGGGGGCGTGTGTGCCGGTTAAGGTGTAAAGAACGCGTCAACGGTCCACCTCGGGTGACCATGCTCGGCGCGTGGTGTGCCGGGAAGTCTGGTCGGCGTCCTAGGGCTCTCATGCCCTCATGTCGATGCCCTGGAGGATTTCCCCGATGGCTGCCGCCCCGCGTGAGCGTTCCCCCTTCCTCGGTCTCCTGCCGCTGCCGGAGCGCAACGCGGTAGTGCAGGCGCTGAGGACGGAGACGGTCGGCGGACTGGTGCTCCTCGCGGCCGCCGTCGTGGCGCTGGTGTGGGCGAACACCCCGTGGAGCGGGGTGTACGAGCAGATACGCGACTTCCACTTCGGCATACCCGCCCTCGGCCTGGACCTGTCCGTGGAGCATTGGACCGCCGACGGACTGCTGGCCGTCTTCTTCCTGGTCGCCGGCATCGAGCTCAAACGTGAACTGGTCGTCGGCGAGCTCCGCACCCCTGCCACCGCCGCACTGCCGGTCATCGCCGCCCTCTGCGGCATGATCGTGCCCGCCGCCGTCTACGCGGCCACCGTCACGGCAGGCGGAGGAAGCCTGGAGGGCTGGGCCGTGCCGATGGCCACCGACATCGCCTTCGCGCTGGCCGTCCTCGCCGTCCTCAGCACCCACCTGCCCGCCTCGCTCCGGGCCTTCCTGCTCACCCTCGCCGTCGTCGACGACCTCGGCGCGATCCTGATCATCGCGATCTTCTTCACCAGCGACCTGAACTTCGCCGCCCTCGGTGGAGCCTTCGCCGGACTGGCCGTCATCTACCTCCTCCAGCGCTTCCGTGTCCGCGGCTGGTGGTGGTACGTCCCCCTCGGTGTCGTCACGTGGGCGCTGATGTACAACGGCGGTGTCCACGCCACCGTGGCCGGCGTCGCCATCGGCCTGATCCTGCGCACCACCCGCGACAAGGGCGAGAGCGCGTCCCCCGCCGAACGGACCTCCCACCTGCTCCACCCCGTCTCCGCGGGCGTCGCGGTCCCCCTGTTCGCGCTGTTCGCCGCCGGTGTCGGCGTCACGGGCGCGGCACTGGGAGAAGTGTTCACCCGGCCGGAGCCGCTGGGCGTGGTTCTGGGCCTCGTCATCGGCAAGACCCTCGGCATCTTCGCGGGCACCTACCTCGCCGCCCGCTTCACCCGGGCCAAGCTGAACCCGGATCTCGCCTGGGCGGACGTCTTCGCACTCGCGGTGCTGGCCGGGATCGGCTTCACCGTCGCCCTTCTCATCGGCGAACTCGCCTTCCCCGCCCCGGCCACCGCCGAGCAGATCAAAGCCGCGGTTCTGATCGGCTCCCTCATCGCCGTCGGCCTGGCGGCTCTCCTCATCAAGCGGCGCAACGGCGTCTACCGGCGCCTGTATGACGAGGAGACCCGCGACGACGACCACGACGGCATCCCCGACATCTACCAGCGGGCCGATACCACCGAGCGCTGACAGGAAGCCCCTGCGTGTACGTCCCCCACCCGCGGTTCGACGGCACGGGACAGCGCAGGGAATGGCGGGCGCCGGCGGCCGGTTCCCTACGCCGCCGACGCCCGCCATTCCTCCGCGTACTCGTTGAAGATGGCCCGCAGATGGTGGCCGATCTTCAGGTAGTCCAGGTCGTCGAGGTTGGCCAGTGAGACGCGTACCGACCACTCGGGGCCCTCGAAACCGCCGCCGTTCAGGAGTACCACGCCGGTCTGCCGGGCCAGCCGGAAGAGCGCGTCGACCGGCTCGTAGTTCTTTCGCAGGTACGCCGCGAACTGCTCGCCGTGCTCCAGCTGTGCCTGTGCCAGGAGATCCAGCTCGATGTAGTACCCGGCCCGCTGCGGATCGTCGGCGATCCGCATGTGAGCCCTCCAGGAGGAGTTCGAGGCGCTGCTGCACGATCGCGCGGATCCGCAGCTTGTACGCCTGGCCCTCATCGAGCATGGCGAAGACTGCTCGTGACGCGTGGCCGAGGGCAGGGAGCGTCCCTCTTCGTCGGACTCGGCCTCTTGACCTCGGGGACCCCAGCCATTAGTTTGCGGTGGCCGTCGACCTGTCACTACCGAAAGGGGGCGACCAGCGGATGAACACCAACTCTGATCTTGGTCGCCTCGCCCAGCGCACGGCCTGGGTTCCGGGTCGGATCGCGCACGGCGCCTGAACACGCCGTTCTGATGTGCCCGTTCGTGGCACTTTCTCGCCCGTCGGCCCCCGGCACGTTCGTGCCTGTGCCCGCCCGTCCGTGGCGCCTTCGCGCCCGTCCGTCCGTGGCACGTCGCGGGCTTTCCGTCACCGTCTTCCGGCACGTCACTGCTGCGTGCTGTCCTGCGCTGCTCGTTCACACGTGGCGCGCATGAACACAGAAAGCTGCCTGAATTGGCGAACATGATGAAGCGACCGACCGTGCACCGAAACGAAGGCCTGTCATGACAGAGGCGCGGATCACGGTCAATGGGAAAGAAACACCGATCTCACCTGCCGCACCCCACACCACAGCGCTGGATCTGCTGCGCGAACGTGGCCTCACCGGCACCAAGGAAGGCTGCGCCGAGGGTGAATGCGGTGCCTGTTCGGTCCTGGTGGCGCGTCCCGGGGTGAGCAAGCCCACCGACTGGGTGGCGGTCAACGCCTGCCTGCTCCCGGCCGCGGCGCTCGACGGCCAGGAGGTCATCACCTCCGAAGGCCTCGCCACCGTCGGCGAGCCCGGCACACCGGCCACCCTGCACCCGGTGCAGAAGGAGATGGCGGTTCGCGGCGGTTCCCAATGCGGTTACTGCACGCCGGGGTTCATCTGCAGCATGGCTTCCGAGTACTACCGGCCCAACCGCTGCGCGCACGGAAATGCGCCCGACACCGTGGACACGCCCGACACCGCGGACCCGGCCGGAAGCGCTGACCCCGAGCACGGTCCGAACGGGTTCGACCTGCACGCGTTGAGCGGCAACCTGTGCCGCTGCACCGGCTATCGTCCGATTCGCGATGCCGCGTTCGCCGTCGGTCTGCCCACCGACGACGACCCCCTCGCTCAGCGCCGCGAGCAGTCCCCGCCCGCGCCGGTCGCCACCGAGTACGCGCGGGACGGCCGGGTGTTCCTGCGGCCGAGCACCCTGGCGGGCGTGCTGCGGTTGCTGCGCGAGCGGCCCGACGCGGTGGTGGTCGCCGGGTCCACCGACTGGGGCGTCGAGGTGAACATCCGTTCCCGCCGCGCGGATTGCGTGGTCGCCGTCGACCGGCTGCCCGAACTGCGGGAGCTGCGTGTGGAATCCGGCTACGTCGAGATCGGGGCGGCGCTGACGCTCACCGAGATCGAACGCCGCCTCGACGGCCGCGTCCCGTTGCTGGCGGAGCTGTTTCCGCAGTTCGCGTCCCGGCTCATCCGCAACAGCGCGACCCTCGGCGGCAACCTGGGGACCGGCTCTCCCATCGGCGACAGCCCGCCGGTACTGCTCGCCCTCGACGCGTCGGTGGTGCTCGCCGACGCCGACGGTGAGCGCGAGGTCCCCCTGTCCGACTACTTCACCGGCTACCGCCAGAGCGTGCGCCGTTCCGGCGAGTTGATCCGCGCGGTGCGCGTCCCGCTGCCGCTGTCGCCGGTGGTGGCCTTCCACAAGATCGCCAAGCGGCGCTTCGACGACATCTCCAGCGTGGCGGTCGCTTTCGCGCTCGACATCGAGGACGAAATCGTACGCAAGGCGCGCATCGGCCTGGGCGGCGTGGCCGCCACCCCTATACGCTCCCTCGCCGTCGAGGCGGCCCTTGAGGGCGAGCCGTGGACGGCGGAGACTGTCGAGGCCGCGGCCCGGATGCTTGAGGCGGAAGGCACGCCGATGAACGACCATCGCGCCAGCGCCCGTTACCGCTCCGCGATGCTCGGCCAGAGCCTGCTGAAGCTGTACGCACAAACCACCGAGGGTGTGTCGTCATGAGCCATCTGTCCGAGCGCCCCGAGAAGCCCGTCGTCGGCGTCTCCATGCCGCACGAGAGCGCCACCCAGCACGTCACCGGCACCGCGCTCTACACCGACGACCTGGTCCAGCGCACCAAGGACGTCCTGCACGCCCACCCGGTCCAGGTCATGAAGGCCCACGGCAGGATCACCGCACTGCGCACCGAGCCCGCGCTCGCCGTGCCCGGCGTGGTCCGCGTGCTGACCGGGGCCGACGTGCCCGGCGTCAACGACGCCGGCATGAAGCACGACGAACCGCTCTTCCCCGACGAGGTCATGTACTACGGCCACGCGGTCGCCTGGGTGCTCGGCGAGACCCTGGAAGCGGCCCGGCTCGGCGCGGCGGCCGTCGAGGTGGACCTGGACGAACTGCCGTCCGTGGTCACGCTGCAGGACGCGATCGCCGCCGAGAGCTTCCACGGGGCCCGGCCCCTGATGCTGACCGGCGACGTCGACTCCGGCTTCGCCGACTCCGCGCACGTGTTCACCGGCGAGTTCCAGTTCTCCGACCAGGAGCACTTCTATCTGGAGACCCACGCGGCGCTCGCCCTCGTCGACGAGAACGAGCAGGTGTTCATCCAGAGCAGCACCCAGCATCCTTCGGAGACCCAGGAGATCGTCGCGCACGTCCTCGGCCTGCACAGCCACGAGGTGACCGTGCAGTGTCTGCGGATGGGCGGCGGCTTCGGCGGCAAGGAGATGCAGCCGCACGGGTTCGCGGCCATCGCCGCGCTCGGCGCCAGGCTGACCGGCCGGCCGGTCCGGCTGCGGCTCAACCGGACCCAGGACCTGACCATGTCCGGCAAGCGGCACGGGTTCAACGCCACCTGGAAGATCGGCTTCGACGACGACGGCCGCATCCGGGCCCTGGACGCCACCCTGACCGCCGACGGCGGCTGGAGCCTGGACCTCTCCGAGCCCGTCCTCGCCCGTGCGCTGTGCCACATCGACAACACGTACTGGATCCCCAACGCGCGCATCGCCGGTCGCATCGCCAAGACCAACAAGGTCTCCAACACCGCGTTCCGCGGCTTCGGCGGACCGCAGGGCATGCTGGTCATCGAGGACATCATCGGCCGGTGCGCGCCGTCGCTCGGCCTGGACCCGATGGAGTTGCGCGAGCGCAACTTCTACCAGCGGGGTCAGACGACGCCGTACGGCCAGCAAGTCACCCAGTACGAACGGATCTCCGCCGTCTGGCACAAGGTCCAGGAGAACGGCGACGTCGCCGATCGCAAGCGTGAGATCGCCGCCTTCAACGCCGCGCACCCGCACACCAAGCGGGCTCTCGCGGTCACCGGAGTCAAGTTCGGCATCTCGTTCAACCTCACCGCCTTCAACCAGGGCGGCGCGCTGGTGCTGATCTACAAGGACGGCTCGGTCCTGATCAACCACGGCGGCACCGAGATGGGCCAGGGCCTGCACACCAAGATGCTGCAGGTGGCCGCGACCACGCTGGGCATCCCGCTGCACAAGGTGCGCCTCGCCCCGACGCGAACCGACAAGGTGCCCAACACCTCGGCCACCGCCGCCAGTGCGGGGACGGACCTCAACGGCGGGGCGGTGAAGAACGCCTGCGAGCAGTTGCGCGAACGGCTGCTCCAGGTCGCCGCGACCCAGTTGGGCGCGAACGCCTCGGACGTACGCATCGTCGAGGGCGTCGCGCGCTGCCTCGGTAGCGACAAGGAGGTGGCCTGGAACGACCTGGTGCGCACCGCGTACTTCCAGCGCGTTCAGCTGTCGGCGGCCGGTTACTACCGGACCGAGGGCCTGCACTGGGACGCGAAGGCGTTCAAGGGCTCGCCGTTCAAGTACTTCTCCCACGGCGCCGCCGCGGCCGAGGTGGAGGTCGACGGCTTCACCGGCGCTTACCGTGTCCGACGGGTGGACATCGTGCACGATGTCGGCGACAGCCTCTCTCCGATGATCGACATCGGTCAGGTCGAGGGTGGTTTCGTGCAGGGCGCGGGCTGGCTGACGCTGGAGGACATGCGCTGGGACACCAGTGACGGGCCGAACCGCGGGCGGCTGCTCACCCAGGCCGCGAGCACCTACAAGCTGCCGAGCTTTTCGGAGATGCCCGAGGAGTTCCACGTCACGCTGCTGGAGAACGCCACCGAAGAGGGCGCGGTATACGGCTCCAAGGCGGTGGGTGAGCCTCCGCTGATGTTGGCGTTCTCGGTCCGTGAGGCCCTGCGGCAGGCCGCCGCCGCGTTCGGGCCGAGCGGGGTCAGCGTCGAGTTGGCCTCACCCGCGACGCCGGAGGCGGTCTACTGGGCGATCCAGGCGGCTCGCCGAGGTGATGTCGCCCGCGGCGGCTCCGCCCGCGACGTCTTCGCCGTCAACGGCCGCACGGACACGGATGGCGACGGCAGGGACCGAAGCGACGCGAAGACATTGAGCGGTGCCTGACATGGCGTGGGTCGCCGCGGTCGCGCGGTTGCGAGCGCGCCGGGAGCCCGGCGTCCT
This sequence comes from Streptomyces sp. NPDC050147, assembly GCF_040660195.1. Classification (NCBI taxonomy): domain Bacteria; kingdom Bacillati; phylum Actinomycetota; class Actinomycetes; order Kitasatosporales; family Streptomycetaceae; genus Streptomyces; species Streptomyces sp. NPDC050147. Next base: position 18,606 of record NZ_JBFALJ010000015.1, read on the forward strand.
GGTGACCGTCGCGGCCGTGCGCGGCCATGCCCCGCGCGACGCCGGCGCGAAACTCGTCGTGGGGGAGACCGGGGCGTGGGGCTCGATCGGCGGCGGCAATGTCGAGGCCGTCGCGGTCGACCGGGCCCGGGAGATGATCGCCGCGTCCGAGCGGAAGCCGGAGCTGATGGATTTCGCCCTGAACGACAAGGTGACCAACCAGCACGGTGTGCAGTGCTGCGGCGGCACGGTCACGGTGTTGCTCGAACCGCTGCCCGTCGTACGGTCGGTGGCGATTTTCGGCGTCGGGCACGTCGGACTGGAACTGGCGCGCATCCTGGCACGTCAGGACCTCGACCTCCATCTGATCGACACCCGCTCCGACATCCTCGCCGAGGACCGGCTCGACGTACTGGCGGACGCGGTGGGGCAGGTGCACGTACATCACACACCGCTGCTGCCCGAGGAGGTGCTCTCAGAGTTGCCGCGCGGCACGCACGTCCTGATCATGACTCATGATCACGCCGAGGACGCCGCTCTGTGCGACGCCGCCTTGCGCACGGCCCGTCTCGGCTCCATCGGTCTCATCGGGTCGGCGGCCAAGTGGGTGCGGTTCCGTCACCGCCTCGCCACCGAGGGAGGACACGACGAGGCCACCATCGCCCGGATCAAGACCCCGATCGGCCTGGCGGACATCACCGGCAAGGAACCCGCGACGATCGCCGTGAGCGTCGCCGCCGAGTTGCTGCGTACGTTCGAGACCGAGGGGAGTTGACGCTCGCTCAGCCCCCGGGCAAGGGTGCCCCGCCGCTGGTACGCGTGCGTATGACCAGTGGCGGGGCTCCCGACGTACGCCCGCCGCAGCGACCTACGGGACGGCCGTGTAAGCGACCTACGGGACGGCCTTGTAGATGACCGAGGTGTTCTTGCACTCGCCGTTGGCGAACACCGCGATGGCATCGAGCTCGGCCGGGTTCGCGGCCAGGTCCCAGCGCAGTTTGGTCGACACCCACTCGGAGAGGTAGCGGCAGTGCGCGCCGGGCAGCGGCGGCATCCAACCGGCGGGGTCCTGGGCTGCCTTGGAGCGGTTGGTGCGCTCGGTGACGGCCACCAGGCTCGCGGGTGCGCGCTGGTCGTTGGCGTAGTCCTCACGGCGCTCCGCGCTCCAGCCGGAGGCGCCCGACGACCAGGCTTCCGCGAGCGGCACCAGGTGAGCGACGGCGAGCTTGTCCGGGTCGTCGACTTCCTGGTTGTCGTAGTACGAGACCCACTCGCCGTCGCTCAGCGTGCAGCCCTTGCCGACGGTGGGGGCCTCTTCGGCCTCGGCGATGAGCACTTCGGCGCGGGTGTCGCAACCGTCGCGCTTGTCGAGCCCGGCGTTCCAGTGCTTGAAGTGGCCGCGGCTGTAGCCCTCGTGCCGCTCGTCCGCGACCGGCAGCCGGTGCAGGGCGTCGGCCAGTGTGGTGACCTCGGTGCTCTGTGCGTGGCCGGGCGCGGGGGCGAGGAGCGGGGCGAGGGACAGGGAGAGCGCGGCCAGGCCGCGCGCGAAGTTCTTGGTCATGCCCACAGGCGTAAGTGGTCGACGGGTCCCGGCACGTGACGCGCGGCGGGGGATCCGGCCAGGTGGGTCACGAGATTCACCGCAGAAACGTCTCAGCAGACCCGGCCGACGCCATGTTTCCGTGAGGTTACGCCACTTCGATCAGCCCGGACGCACCGCTTGACCAGGTGTTCGGTGCCCGTGGGCGGCAGTTGTGCCACCTGCCTTCTCCGTATGTGAATGTCGCATGCCGGAAGTCTTGTTCCACGCCCGGCGCTGGTCCTAGGGTCGGGCCACCCCGCACGACCGACCTGGCGTACGGCTGACACCGGGCTTCGCCGTACGCACGGCGCAGCGTTGTCACCCGCGCGCGGAACCGGCGTGCGCGGAGTGACAACGGCGCGGGCATGCGAAGCACGAAAGCGGGCGAGTGAGTTGGCGAGCGAGCGGCAAAACGAGCGGTCGGCGGAGCAGGGGCGGAGCGAAGGGCAAGGGCCGGATCGGGCAGGAGGGGCGGAGCGCCCCGGCAGACGCACCTTTCTGGTCGGGACGGGTCTTGCGGGCGCCGCTGGGCTCGTCAACGCTTCGGCCGCCGGGAGCGCCACCGCGGCCACGGGCGCGAACAGCGCAGGGCGGGCCGGCGTGCAGAGCGGGGCCGACTCACCCGGTGCGGTGCGGGCGGAGCAGTTCAAGGGGGCCAGGAAGCTGCTCGTACCGGAGCTGTTGCTGCTGCCCGGGGGACCGAAGCGTGGGCAGGCCGTGCTCGTCGAGGGCAGGAAGTTCCGGGCGGTCGGACCGGCCGGCGAGCTCATGGCCGCACACCCCGGCCTGCGACCGGTGCGCCTTGACGGGCACCTGATCATGCCGGGCTTCGTCGACGCGCATCATCACTTGACGCAGAGCTTCGGCAAGGCCCAGTCGTTCGGGCAGCCTTCGGAGATCTTCAAGACCATATGGGAGCCGCTGGAACACGCGCTGGACAAGGAGAGCGCCTACGTGTCGGCGAAGCTGGCTTCCCTCGAGGCGCTGCGTGGCGGCTTCACGACGGTTGCCGATGCCGGGACGCGGGCGCCGGTCGATGTGGCCGAAGTGGCGAAGGCAACGCAGGAGGCCGGTATCCGATGCGTGCTGTCCAAGGTCGTTTCCGACGGGAAGGGCGGGCCGGAACATCTCGGCCGGTGGGACGGCCACCCGCTGATCCATCCTTCGCTGGCCATCCCCGTGCCCGAGGACGCGTCAGCGAAAATCATCAAGCGGACGGCGGACCTGTGCCGCGAGGCCGACGCGGTCTTCCAGATCCACGTCAATGAGCATCTGGCCTCCGTGGAGAGGTCGTTGAAGAGCGTCGGCCGCCGGCCCGTCGAGTACCTGCGGCATCTTGGGGCGCTGGGACCGCAGACGCTGGGATCGCATGCCACTCTGCTCACGCCCGGCGAGATGCGCATGCTGGCCGACTCCGGCGCGGCCATCAGCTACAACCCCGTGGCCAGCGCCTGGAAGGGGAACGCCGTCGCACACGCGACCATGCTGGCCGCGATGGGGGTGCGCTTCGGTACGGGCACGGACGGGACGCGCGGTGACGGATTCCGCCTTGTCGACGCCGCGGAGACGGCTCAACGGCTGGCGTACGGCATAGCGGCGGGGGATTCCTCGTGCGGCGCGGGGCGGATGTGGCTGGAGCACGCGACATCGCTCAGCGCCGACGCGCTCGGACTGGGCAAGGTGACCGGCGAGATCGCGGTGGGAAAGGCCGCCGACTTCCTCGTCGTGGACATCGACGTCCCCGAGCTCACCCCCTCCTGGGACTTGGAGTGGGAACTCGTGCGCCTGGCCAACCGCGACCAGATCACCGCCGTCGTGGTCGACGGCAAGCTGCGGCTGTGGGAGGGCTGGCCACCGGACTGGGACGGCCGTGCGCTGGTGGCACGGGCTGCGAAGATCGGCCCTGAAGTGGTGCGCCGGGCAGGGCTGCAGCGCGTGGAGCCACGGTAGTCGCCGCCAGGGGCCCGGCGCCCGGAGGCCGCCCACCCCTGGGCCTTCGCTCCGGGTCCCCTGCGTGGCTCACCGCTCCGGCGGAAGCCATCTGGCGACGGCGAACGCGACCAGGGTGATCGCGGCGGCCAAGGTCGACGTCGCGGTGTGCAGTCCCGAGGTGAACGCGTCGACGACCGCCCTGTGCAGGTGAGGGTCCCCGGTGCGGGACACGGCCTCCGCGACCGTCGTCGGCCGGTCGGGGCCGGACAGCCGAGAGGGGAGGCGGGCCGTGAAGACGGCAGCGGTGATGGTGCCGGTGACAGCGATACCGACAGCGCTGCCCAACTCCCTGGCGAGGCTCTGCAACGCGGAGCCCGTTCCGGCCCTCTCCGCGGGCAGCGCACTCATCATGGCGTGCGAGAGCAGGGGGCTCGCGGTGCCGCAGCCGAGAGCGGTGAGCCCGGCGCCCAGGGCGTAGAGCACGTACGGGGTACGGGCGTCGGCAGCCGACACCACGCACAGCCCGGCGGCCAGTACCAGCATCCCGATGAGGACGGTGCCGCGCCGGCCGCACACCCGCTCGAACAGCAGGCCGATGCGCGGTCCCGCGAGGAGCGCCGCCGCCATCGGCAGCAACCGCAGCCCGGATTCGAGCGGCCCGTACCCCTTGGCGTACTGGAGGTACTGGCCGTTGAGGTAGAAGAGGCCGAACATCCCGGCGAAGAGCGCGGCCATCCCTGCCGCACCCGCCCGAACGGCGGGCCGTGCGAAGAGCCGCGGGTCCAGGAGCGGGTCGCGGGCGCGCAGTTCATGCCGGGCCCAGGCGGCCAGCAGCGCGAGAGACCCCGTGCAGGCGGCCAGAACCGGTGGGGCGCTCCAGCCCTGTTGCGGGCCGGCGACGATCGCGTAGAGCAGCGCCAGGAAGCCGGCGGTGAGCAGGGCGCCGGCGAGCGGCGCGGCGGGGCTCGGCCGGCGGGCGGTGACGGGGGCCACCGCGGCCACCAGGAGCAGGGCGCACAGCGCGAGCGGGATCAGGCAGAGGAAGAGCGTGCGCCAACTGCCGTACTCGATGGCGGCGCCACCGCCGACGTTGCCCAGTACGGCAGCGAGCCCCGTCATGGACGCCCACACGGCGACGGCCTTGCGCCGAGCCTGCTCCGGCAGGCCCTCGACCAGCAGGGCGAGCGTGCTGGGCAGTACGGCGGCCGCGCCGACCCCGCTGATCATGCGCCCGGCGATCAGCACGGTGACGTGCGGGGCAGCGGCGCAGACCACCGCGCCGAGGGTGAAGACTCCCATGCCGCACATGAGCGTTCCCTTGCGACCCCTGCGGTCGGCGAGCGCGCCGGCGGGCACCAACAGGCAGGCGAAGATGACGACATAGCCGTCCACGACCCACACCACGGCCTGAGCGGAGGGACGCAGGGCGTCGGCCGACAGGTCGGGGATGGCCAGATTGACGGCGGAAACCATGCCGATCACCAAGGTGACGCACAGGCCCATGGCCAGCGTGACCAGCGCGGGCGGACGGTGCGGGAGCGCGTCCCGTCGGGGGGCGTGAGCGTGAGCGGGATCGGATGCGGGCGCGGCGCGAGGATCGGTGGGCGGTCCGGTGGGTGGTTCGGTCATCGGGCCGGTGGCAGGGGTGGGATCGGCGTGATCCAACGGGACCTCCGTGGAAGAGGAACTGGGGAGGCTCGGGGGAGGCACAGCACGTCACAACGCGTGCCTGGTACGGAGTCGACGCGTCGTCACGCAAGCGCCTGCGCGAAAGGGGGTGGGTGGCCGGTGAAGCCTTACGGCAAGGAGCTGACGGTGCCGTCGGTGTCTGCGGAGGAGGCGGAGGCGGCGGCGCGGTCGGTGTACTTGGTCGCCCGGTCGAGCGTGGCGTGCAGGGTCAGTCGGTCCCCGCGCAGGTGCAGGAACTCCAGGTCGGCGGGGCGGCCGTCGGCGAGGCGGGTGAGGCGTTCGACGGCGAGGATCGCGCCGCCCCCGGGCATCTCCAGGACCGCGCAGGTCGCCGGATCGGCGACCGTGGCGTGGACGGACACATCGGCCTTGCCGAGCGGCATGCCCGTCGCGGTCTCGATCAGATCGAAGACGTCGTGGTTCTCCAGCGTGCGCGGCGTCTTCCTGGCGCGCGCCAAAAGGGGCTCACCCACCTCAGGGATGAGATAGGTGCAGTCCAGGGAGAGGGGGATGCCGTCCACCCGGCGCAGCCGCTCCAGGTAGACGGCAGGGCTCCCTGCGGGAAGGTCCAGGCGGCGGGCGACCGTGAGCGGCGGACGCAGGACGCGGGCTTCGCGGACCTCGTTGACGACGGTGCCGTGCCGCTGGAGCACCTCGGCGAGTCCCGACAGCTCGCCCAGCGGATGCTCGTAGGCGCGGCCGATGACGACCGTGCCCAGACCCCGTCGGCGTTCGACAAGACCTTCGTCACGCAGGAGCCCCAGAGCCTCACGAACCGTGTTCCGGGAGGCGTCGAACTCGGCGATCAGGGCTCGCTCGTCCGGCAGTACTCCGCCGGGGAAGGCGCCGCGCATGACCTGCCTGCGCAGCACGCTGGCCACGGTCCGGGCTCGGTCGGCCCGCGTCAGCGGCACGCCGGACCCGTCACCCCTCGGCTTCGGCTCGCGCATGGCTCCCTCAAGATGGATGCGTGGACAGCCGGCGCGGGCAGGACGCCACGCCGGACACCGACGCTAGGCGAGCAATGTTGCCGCGAAGTTACGCCACCCCATGTGACCTGCGGTGATGTCGTGACCTGGGACTATGCGGGGCCGTCGGGCGGGTGTGCCACCCACGGTCGGCCGGGTGCGCCACCAGCTGTCGGCGAGACGGGCCGCTCGACGGCGGGCGGCCGGGCTGCCTGTCGGACGGGCGGGCGTGGCCATCGGTCGACGCCGGCGGGTGTTGCGCACGCGGCGAGGACAAGCGGGATTCCGCTAAGCAGTTTGCGCTGAGGGTGTCGGTGTGGCCGGTGTGGTCCTCGGCCACCTCAAGGCGGCGACTACTCCGCCCAGGTCGGGGCATGGTACTCCGCCCGCTGATGGCTGTAATCGCCCCCTGCGAGGGCATACCGCCGGAGCGACATGTTTGCATATGCCCATGATCATCAACGCACAGCAAACATCCCGGTCGCGGACCTACCTGGATCGCATCCTGGAGCACTGGCACGAGGACGAGGACGCCGAGGCGCTCGTCCAGGGTACGCAGCGGCTGACCAGGGGAGAGGCTCGCCGGCGGCTGTTCCGGCTGGGCCACGCGCTGCGCGGGCAGGGGCTCGCACCCGGAGACGGAGTAGGGCTGTTCCTGGCCAATCGTGTGGACTCCGTCCTGGTGCAGCTCGCCGTCCATCTCATCGGCTGCCGCGTCGTGTTCCTGCCGCCCGAGCCGGGGCCCGGCGAACTCGCCGCGCTGGTCGAGCAGTCCCGGGCGCGCGCCGTGGTCACCGACCCGCTCTTCGCGGAGCGGGCCGCGGACGCCGCGGGCCGCAGCGTCCACGCACCTGAGCTGCTCAGCCTGGGACCGTGCGAACCGGAGTGCACGGACCTGCTGGCCCTGGAGGCCGAGTACCCGGCGGTGCGCCCCGACGGCGTGCCCGACCCGGGAGCGGACGAAGCGGTCACCGTCCTCTACACCGGCGGCACCCTGGGCCGCCCCAAGCTCGCCGCGCACAGCCACCGGCTCTACGACACGCTGGTGGACCTGGCGGACGGCGCCCCGCAGGACTCACGTCCCGCGGTCTTCCCGACGATGAAGCCGGGCACGGACCGCGTGCTCGCCGCCACGCTGCTCACCCACGGAAGCGGCCACCTCACCTCGGTCCAAGCGCTGGTGACAGGATCAACCCTCGTCGTCCTGCCCGAGTTCGAGGCGGGCGCGGCGCTCGCGGTGCTGCGCGAGGAGCGGATCACCGCGACCATGTTCGTACCGCCCATGCTGTACGCGCTTCTCGACCACCCGGAGTGCGCGCCGGGCGCCCTTCCCGCGCTGCGGCGGATCGTCGTCGGCGGCGCCGCCACCTCGCCCAGCAGGCTCCAGCAGGCGGTCGAGGTCTTCGGGCCGGTGCTCAGCCAGGGCTACGGGCAGTCCGAGGCGCTCGGTATCGCCGCGTTCGGCGCCGAAGACCTCGCCTCGAAGGGTGCCCAGCGGCCCGAGCTCTGGCGCAGCTGCGGTCGCGCGATAGCCGGCGTCGAGATCGAGATCCGTGGTGAGGACAGCACGGTCGCCCTGCCCGGCAGGCAGGTCGGCGAGGTGTGCGTCCGGGGCGAGACGGTGATGCTCGGCTACTACGAGGACCCCGAGCGCACGGCGGCGGCGCTGCACGACGGCTGGCTGCGCACCGGGGACATGGGCTATCTCGACGCCGAGGGATACCTCTATCTCGTCGACCGGGCCAAGGACATCATCGTCACCGGCAGTACCAGCGACAACGTCTACTCCAGGGTCCTGGAGGACTTCCTCCTCACGCTGCCCGGTGTGCGCAACGCGGCGGCCCTCGGCATGCCGGACGAGGAGTACGGAGAGGCCGTACAGATCTTCCTGGCCACGGCGGAGGGCGCTGACGTCGACCCGGACGAGGTCGGCGCCTCGGTGACGGCCGAGTTGGGCGAGCTGTACACGCCCCGGAAGACGGTCCTGCTGCGTCAGCTGCCGACGACCAAAGTCGGCAAGGTGGACAAGAAGGCGCTGCGCGCCGCGTGGACCGGCGAGGCGCCGGCCGCAGCGCCCGGGGGCCCGCGGCGCACCACCGCGTGAGCTGAGCGGACGACTGGCGATTAGAATCCTCTCTCATGTCGAAGCCTGACCAACTGCTTGTTGACGTCGCCGCTCTGGTGGAGTCCGGGCACAGCACTCAGATGTCTCTGACCGTGGTCGCCTGTGGCGCTGTCATCACGGGGCGGCTGGCTCCGGAATCGGTGTGGAGGCAGCGGGTGTCGGAGGTGCTGGCGGACTCGGACCGCCTGAGTGATTTCTCCGCCGTGTTCACCGCCGCCACGCAGCCGGAGGGGCCGCCGAGGTATCTGCATTTCCACGTGGCGCGGATCCTCCAGGGCACGGTGGGGATCCCGGAGACGGGCGGGATGTACCGCGTGGCGATCGAGGACGTCAGCGCCTGGACCATCGGCGATTTCAGCTACTCCGATCACTGACCCGGTAAGCGACCCACCGATCCCCTGACCCACTGATCCCCTGACCCACCGATACGCCGGGAATGCCTCGGCAAGCGGTGAGGGTCCGACCGGCGGTTCCGGTCGGACCCTCACTGTCGCGCCGTCCCTAGCAGCTGCCGTCCGACACCTTGAGGCCGGTGCCCGCCCCCGCCGTTCTGCCTACGATGGCCGGCACGCAGCCGGCGCTGTCGAGGTGGTAGGCGTAGGGGATGCTCACCGTGGTGTTGGACGTCGGGTTCGGGCCCGCGGGCTTGTAGTCGCTTTCGGCGGGAGACCAGGTCACCTTGTCGAAGATGTTCCCGCTGACCTGCCAGTAACCGGCCGCGTCGGTGTAGAAGGTGCCGAGGACGTCCTTGGAGTCCTTGAAGTAGTTGTTGTCCACCTTGGCCTTGGCTCCGGCGCGGGAGTTGATGCCGGACTCGTTCAGACCCACGTAGTAGTTGTTGTAGATGTGGGCCGTGCCGCCGCGGAGCAGCGGCGTACGGGAGTCGATGTTCTCGTACTTGTTGTGGTGGTACGTGATGTAGCCGTTCGAGACGTCGCTCTCGCTGGACCCGACGAGACCGCCGCGCCCGGAGTTGCGCAGGACGCTGTACGACAGGGTCACGTACCGCGTGTTGTTCTTCATGTCGAAGAGCCCGTCGTAGCCCTCCGACTCCCCGCCCGACGCCTCCAGGGTCGTGTGGTCGACCCAGACGTTGCGGACGTCGCTCTCCATGCCGATGGCGTCACCGCCGTTGGACGTGGGGGAGCCGGACTTCTTGACGTTCTTGACGGTCACGTTCTGGATGATGATGTTGCTGGACTCCCGTATGTGGATGCCCAGTTGGTCGAAGACGGCGCCGCTGCCGACGCCGACGAGCGTGACGTTGCTGATCTGCTTGAGCTCGATCACACCGGCGGCGGTGTTGCAGCTGTCGCCCGACACCTTCGCGGTGTTGGCGTGGTTGATCTTCCCCTCCACCTCGATGGTGATCGGGGTGTCGTCGGCGGCGCGGCTGCACAGCGCCGCGTGGATCGCGGTGCCCGTCGTGGCCCGCACCGTCTTCCCGCCCGCGCCGCCGGTGGTCCCGCCGTTCTGCGTCGCGTAGCCGGTGGCGCTGCCGACCGCGGCCGAGGCCCCGGCTCGCGCGGAGGCGTCCGGTTGAGCGGAGGCCTCCGGCAGCGTCAGGGCCGCACCGGTGGCGGCCGTGGTGGCCAGCGCGGCCAGCGCGACGCGCAGTCTTCGTGAACGTGCTCGGCTCATGGTCAGCTCCCTGTTCATCGTTGAATCCCGGGTTTTGCTGTCCCGCATGCCGTAGTCGTCGCAGTGGTCCACGAGGTTGCCGCCCCGCCGCAAGGTCCTCAGGGCTGTTGTGCCGGGCAGAGGCGGTGGGGCTTCGGCTCGTCCTCGAGCCTGGCTTCGGCGCAGCCGCCCGGCAGCCCGCCGTACGCCTTCTTGCCGAAGTTGGCCGTCACGGTCAGCTCTCCGTCGCCGAACTTTGAGCGCTGCACCGTCCCGTCGGCGGTGAGTCGCGCGTAGTCGGTCATCCGCTCGGTGCCCGCGGCCTTGTGCAGAGGCACGAAATAGCGTTGGAGCGTGGCCATTTCCTTGCCGGTGGACCTCAAGTTCCCGTCGCCGAGCGTGAAGTTGAGCGGAGTGTTGTACAGGGCGGACATCAGCGCGCGGTCGGTCTTCTGCGCCGGAAGTTTGTTGTACGGCAGTTCCCAGCGGTCAGTGTTGATGACGGAACCGTGCAGCACGGTCTCGTACAAGGGGACGCGGTAGCGCGGGTCGTACATCGCCTTCGCCAGGGCGGGCGGCAGTTCGGCCTGCTGGAAGAAGAACGCGGGCAGGCCCTGCGGTGCGTAGCCGCCCCACTTCTCCTTGTCCTTCTCCAGCTTCCACAGGCCATCGGCGACGGGTGTCTGGCCACCGTGGTCGAAGGCGAGCGCGGAGGCGGCCCAGGCTCCCGCGGACTCCGAGCCGAGCACGAACTTGTCGTCAGAGGCCAGCTTCCGCATGCGCTCCAGACGGTTGGCGCGGTCCTGCTTCTTGTTCATGTGGTGGCCTTCGCTGCTGTCGGTGAACAGCTCGCCCGCCGCGTCGACGTCCAGGAAATAGCTGTCGGCGCCGTTGGCCGTCATCTTCTTGGCCCGGTCGTCCAGGTAGTGCTTGCCGGGCTCGGCCTGCTGGAAGGCCTGGGTGCTGAGATAGCAGCCCCGGCCGCCGAATCCTTCCTTGATCTCACCCTTCCAGTTCCGTACGCAGAAGTCCGGGTAGACCGAGCCGGGCCACTTCGAGGAGGGGTTGTCGGCGCTCCCGGGCGGCTGGCCGTTGGCGTAGGAGTCGTACGGAGCGACCAGGTAGCCGTTTCGTTCCGCTGCCCGCACGGCTTGCCCGTCCATCGGCCGGTCGTCGGCGTCGTAACTGAGCCAGAGCCGGGAGACGCCGAGCTCACGCAGCTCGTTCACGCCCTTCGCCGTACGTGCGCTGCCCCAGGCGTAGGCGTGAACAGCTCCCAAGAGGCGTGCCACTTCCGGGTTCTCGCGGATCTTCTGCTTCAACGAGCGCGACTTGCCGCGCTCGTCGAGGTAGTCGCGGTAGTCGGTGGCGGAGGAGACCGGGGACGAGTCGGTGAGGGAGAAGTGCACCGTGTAGTCGCGGGTCTGTTCGCGCCGCGAGAACTCGTGCCGCGCCGTGGCGCCGATGCGGCCGCTCTTCGACGCGAAGCCGAGCGACGTGCCGACCTCCTCCGGCACGATGTAGCCGACGCCGTGCCCGCCGCGGGTGTAGCCCCAGGCCGGAAGCGTGAGGCCGCCCGAGAGTTCGGCCTGAGAGCCCTTCAGCCCGGCCTCGCCGGAATTCCAGAAGGCGTCGCTCACCGGGACGCGCAGGCCTTCGCCGCGGGGGATCTGCAGGGCCGCGTCGGCGCCGGGCGTCGTACGCGGCCAGGAGAGGTTCTGGTCGGTCGCGGAGCGCACCGTCATGCGCAGGCGGCCGTGATCGCTCTTGGCCGTGACGGTGAGTTTCTTGTCGGGATACGACCAGTGGGCCCTGTCCCCGTCCACGGTCACCTCGCCCGGCTTGCCGAGCGACTGGCCCGCCGCGCCGGACACCGGCAGCGAGGCCCCGTCGCCCGTGCGCCCGGTGACGCGCAGCGACCCGGTGTCGACGCGCGCGGTACCGCCCCGCACCGTGAAGTCGACCGTCCCACCGTGTACTTGGGGTGGCGCGGTCGACACGCCGCCCCCGGGCGGCGGCTCGGCCATGGCCAGGTAGCCCGCCGACGCCGTGCCGGCGGTCAGCGCGACGGCCGCGGCGATGCCGTACGTACGCGAACGTCGCCGACGCCGCCCACCGACGACGTCACTGTGCCGGGCTCCCTGTGTCTGACTGCTGTTGCTCTTCGCGTGGTTCACGCGGCAGAGCGTCGGCGGTGGGGTTAAGAAGTTTCTAAGAGGACCTCTGGCCCTCCTGCGAACGCTGCGGCAACCGACCCATGGCGCGGGATCACGGTGACGGTCGGCGCATGGCGGAACATCGGCATCTTCTGGCAGATTATCGGAAGTGCGACACGGCCTGCGGCGTCGACGATGACGGGGTGCGAAGGAATACGTCCATCACCCTGCTGTCCGCCGGGCACGCCTGCGTCGACCTCTACCAGGGCGCCGTGGCGTCCCTGGTGCCGTTCTTCGTCGCCGAGCGCGCCTACAGCTATGCCGCCGTCTCGGGGATCGTGCTCGCCGCCTCCCTGCTGTCGTCCGTGGCCCAACCTCTGTTCGGCATCCTCACCGACCGCCGGTCCATGCCGTGGCTGCTCCCGGCCAGCACGCTGCTGGGCGGCCTGGGCATCGCCTTGAGCGGGGTGAGCGGCTCCTACGCGCTGACCCTCGTGTTCGTGGCGGTGTCCGGGGTGGGCGTGGCCGCCTATCACCCCGAGTCGGCACGGGTCGCCCGGCTCGCCGGCCGGGGCAGCCACCGGGGAATGGGGTGGTTCTCGCTCGGCGGCAACCTCGGCTTCGCGGCCGCCCCGCTCCTGGTCACCGCTGTCGTCGCCGCGGGGGGCCTGCGCCTGACGCCGCTCCTGGTGCTGCCGGCGCTCGTCGGCGCCGTGCTGTGCCTGCCCGTGCTGCGCGCGCTGGAACGGCAGCGACAGGCCGCCGGAGGCGATACGGGTACGGCGGCGTCGGCCGGTGACGACGACAGAGCGTCGTTCGTGAAGCTGTCGCTGGCCGTGGTGTGCCGGTCGGTCGTCTTCATCGGCCTGAGCACCTTCATCTCCCTTTACGCCCAAGAGCGCATGGGGGGCGGCACGGCGGCGGGTACCGCGGCGCTTTTCGTGCTCTACCTCGGTGGCGCGGTCGGCTCCGTGCTCGGTGGCACGCTGGCCGAGCGCTGGGACCGGGTCACCGTCGCGCGCTGGGCGTACCTGCTCACGGCCGGATGCGTCGCGGGCGTGGTGTTCGTGCCCGGTCCGGCCTTCTATCTGTGCGTGGCGCTGACCTCGGCCGGTCTCTACGTCCCGTTCTCGTTGCAGGTCACGCTCGGGCAGGACTACCTGCCCTCGCGCGTCGGCACCGCCAGCGGGATCACTCTCGGTCTGACGGTCAGCATCGGCGGTCTGGCGAGCCCCTTGATCGGCAGCCTCGCCGACGCGACATCCCTGCGGAGCGCCCTGGCCCCCCTGGTCCTGATGCCCGTCCTGAGCTGGCTGCTGTTCCGCACCCTGCCCGAACCCGCCGAGCCGCGACCCGTGAGCGGCGGGAGCCGCGCCCTCACCAGCCCGTGAACAGCAAGTGGTTCAGCAGGAGCGCGAGTACGGCCTGCGCGGTGAGCCAGTGGCGCTGACGTGCTTTCGGCACGAAGGCGGTCGCCGCGAGCAGGAACGTGGCGAACGGCAGCCAGATGCGCTCTGTTTCCGCCTTGCTCATGCCCGACAGGTCGGCGGCCAGCAGAGCAAGCAGAGCGGCCAGGACAAGGGCGGTCAGGCGGTCGGCGGGTGTGGTGCGGCCGGCCCACAGGCGTTTGATCGCGCCGGGCGCGGAAGCCGCCGTCCGGCGCAGGCCCGCGACCGTCGCGAGGCCGACTACCAGGACCGTGCAGGCGAGGTTGGCCCAGACGAAGTAGGCGTACGGCCTGATGCCGCCCGCCCCTTGGTGGTAGCGCTCGACGAGCAGGCGATAGGCCTCCCACCAGTCGAAGCCCAACCAAGTGAAGACGAGCGGGGCCACGGCTGTTCCCGCCAGGAAGAGCGGCAGGGGGCGCGCGGCGCGGGTGATCAGCAGGACGGCCGCGGCGACGACGGCGAAGAGCGTCAGACCGTACGAGAGGTAGCAGGTGAGGCCGGACAGGAGGCCGGAGCCGAGTGCCGCGGCGGCGGGGGAGCGGGCCTCGCGCGTCGCCGCCAGCGCGAGCAGGGCGGTCATCCACGCGGTGACGGCGGCGAAGTAGCCGTCCGCCGAGGCGCCGATCCAGACCGCCGCCGGGGCCAGGACGAGGAAGGGCGCCGCACGGCGGGCCATCTCCTCGTCGGCCAGTGCCCGCACGGTGATCAGGACGGCCGCCACGGCGGTGCTGCCCACCGTGATGCAGAAGGCCCCGGCCCAGGCGCCGCCCCCGAGGCCGACGCGGTCGAGCAGGACGAAGGTGAGGGTGGCGCCGGGCGGATGGCCCGCGGTGTGGGCGGGCCAGTGACCGGGGGAGTCGATGAGGATGTGCCGGGTGAAGTCGCGCAGCGTGCCGGGGATGTCCTCGAAGCGGTCGATCACCTGGAGGTACTCGTACTTGGTGGTGAGCCGCCGGGCCACGCCCCGGTGCCAGCCGTCGATCAGCGCGAGCGACCAGATCCAGGCCATGGAGGCGGTCCATGCGGTGAGCAGGAGTGTCCGCCAGGACAACCGGACGGCGAGGACGGGGGCGTAAACGATCACGGCGGCGGCGACCGCCACCGCGGCGGGTGTGCCGGGTCCGACGTGTGGATGCCATTGGGCGTACAGGGGTGGCCAGTTGAGATGCAGCGTGCCGTCCGCGTGCTCGATCGACGTGCCGACGACGACGGCCGCGACGACGACAAGCGCCGCGATTCCGGCAGCGGCCAGGTCACGGCGGTGGCCGGTGCGTTCTGTGGTGCTCACGTCCGCACCGTAGGCGCGGGTGGCGCGAGTGAACGGGCTCCGAGGGACGACGTCAGCGTTTCGTCATGATTCACGGGCCCGCTGCGGCACAAGGCCCGGCATACGGTCGATTCATGCCCCCCGCACGACGCGTCCCTTCTCCCGCCGAACCCGGTTTCTGGCGCAGCCCGTTGCGTGGGCCCTGGCTCACCTCGGTGCTCGGCGTCGTCCTGCTGGTCGGTGTCACCGTGCTGTTCGTGACCGGCCTGCTGTCGTACGCGGCGTACAACCCGAACTTGTCACCCGCCAACGACAAGACACCCGACAAGGGACTCCTCGGCTTCTACCTCTTCGACTGGCCGACCGACCCGCACTGGCTCTACCGCCTCAACCAGGGTCTGCACGTCACGGTCGGCATCACGCTGATCCCGGTGCTGCTCGCGAAGCTGTGGTCGGTGATCCCGAAGCTCTTCACGCTGCCCCCGGCGCGATCGGTGGGGCACGCCCTTGAGCGGGTGTCGCTGCTCCTGCTGGTCGGAGGCGCGCTGTTCGAGTTCGTCACCGGTGTCCTCAACGTCCAGCTGGAGTACCTCTTCCCGGGGTCGTTCTATCCGCTGCACTTCTACGGCGCCTGGGTGTTCTTCGGTGCGTTCGTGACCCATGCCGTGCTGCGCCTGCCCCAGGTCGTACGTGTGCTGCGTGAGCCGGGCCTGCGCGAACGGCTGCGGGATCCGCGTCCCGAGCCGCACGGCGAAGGAGGTCTGGTGGCGCCCCGGTCCGCCGAGCCGACCGTGTCGCGGCGAGGAGCGCTCGGCATGGTCGGCGCGGGCTCCGCCGTGCTGTTCGTGACCACGGCGGGGCAGAGCTTCGACGGCCCTCTGCGCCGCACCGCGCTCTTCGCCCCGCACGGCGGCGGTGATCCGGGAAGCGGACCGAACGGCTTCCAGATCAACAAGACGGCCGCGAAGGTGGGTGTCGGACGGCGGGACACGGGTGAGCTGTGGCGTCTGGTCGTCGCAGGACCTCGGGGAGACGTCAGGCTCTCCCGCTTCGATTTGCTCCAACTCCCGCTGCACAGCGCGGCTTTGCCCATCGCCTGTGTGGAGGGCTGGTCGACGTCGGACCAGTGGTGGCGCGGCGTGCGGCTGCGTGACCTCGCGGCCCTGGCCGGGTTCGACGAGGGCCCTCCAGGTGTGTTCGTGGAGTCCCTGCAACGGCACGGGGCCTTCCGCAGGGCCGCGTTGCGAGACAACCAGGTCCGCGACCCGCGCTCCCTTCTCGCGTTGCAGGTCAACGGCGAGGATCTGTCCCCGGACCACGGCTATCCGGCGCGCGTCATCGTTCCGGCCGCGCCCGGTGTGCTCAACACCAAATGGGTGTCCCGTCTGACCTTCGGGGAGCTGTGATGACCGCTCTCGCACGCCGATTCCGGCGGTGGTACGGGGAGGGGGCGTTGCAACTCCTCCTGCTGCTCGGCTCGTTCGCGCTCGCGGGGTATGCGGGGGTGCGCCTCCTGAGCGGTGACGGGCTGCTTGTCGCCGTCTGGTTCGTGGGCGCGGCTCTGGTGCACGATCTGGTCTTCGTGCCCGCGTACGCACTAGCCGACCGCGCCCTGCGGGCCGCCGCCGGGCGGCGGGAGCGCAGGGCGGCGTGGATCAACTTCGTACGGGTTCCGGCGTTCCTGTCCGGGCTGCTGTTGCTCGTGTGGTTCCCGCTCATCGCCGGGCGAGTGGAACGCTATGAGTCCGCCACCGGGCTCCCCGCCGACGCCTTCCTCACTCGCTGGCTGGTCGTCACGGCCGCGCTGTTCGCCGGAGCCGCACTGTGCCGGGTGGTTCAGGTGCGGCGCGCGCGGCGCAGCGACAGGAAGGAACGGCCCGCGGAGGTCCACTGATCGGCCGGGCTCCAGCCGAGCGGACGGGCATGGCGCAGTAGGGCGGGGGCGCCGAGACGGGCCCAGGGGAACGGCTCGCCCGGTGTGCCGTGACCGTCGTAGACGTGCACCTCCACTCGCTCGTCGACGTCGATCTGTGCGGCTTCTGCGATCAACAGGCCGCCGGGGGCCACCAGTTGGGCGACTCGCGTGAGCAGCGCCCCGGGGTCTCCGCCGATCCCCACATTGCCGTCCATGAGCAGGGCGGTGCCCCAGCGGCCTTCGCCGGGAAGCGTGTCGAAGACGGAGCGCAACAGGGCGGGGCCGCCGAGCCGGAGCGTGTGGTCGACGGCTGCCTGGCTGACGTCGACCCCCAGGACGCGGTGGCCCAGGGCCGCCGCCCCGGCCACCAGCCGACCGGGGCCGCAGCCGATGTCCAGGACACTGCCCTCGCAGCGGCGCAACCCGGAGAGGTCCGCCGCGTCGGCACTCGCGCACCAGCGTTCGACGTCGAGGGGCAGCAGCCAGCCGTCGCTGCGGCGCAGGAACAAGGGGCCGTGGCCGTTGCGCAGGGCATTGGTGTACGGGTCCGCACGCCAGGGCGTGGCCGCGGGGGCTGTCCTGCTCAGCTCGGTGTCCGGGGCTGCCGTGCTCATCGGCCGCCGCCCGGGTGCCCGGCCGCCGTCGCGAGGCGGGCGAGCGCGGCGGCGAACCGGCTGTCCGGCGCGGTGGCGGCGACCTTCCCGGCGTCGTCGGCCGTGTCGACGTCGCGCAGCGCGGGCAAGTCGCGCACCCGCAGGCCCGCGCCGGTGAGCCGGGCACGTTGCAGGGCGCCGGTGTCGGGCCTCGACATGGGGACGCCGCGCAGCAGCCGCGGGTCGGGGTCGGCCAGGCCGAGCGCCCAGAATCCGCCGTCGACGGCAGGGCCGAACCAGGCGTCACAGTCCTGCCAGGCGTCGGGGCCGAGGGCGGGCGCGAGCAGGCCCGGGGTGATCTGGGGGGTGTCCATGCCGACCAGGAGGGCGGGTCCGGCGCAGCCCGCGAACGCCGCGGCGAGCCGTTCGTCAAGGCCGCCCGCGCACTGCGGAACCACCTCGATGCCGGGAGGGAGCCAGGGCCCGGGCTGCCCGGCAAGCACCAGGACGCGTCGGTGGGCGGGCGCCGCGAGTACGACGCCGAGAGTGTCGGCGAGCGAGGCCGCGGCCAGCTCGGCGGCCTCCTCGGGGGTGTAGGGCGGAGTGAGGCGGGTCTTCACCCGTCCCGGCAACGGCTCCTTGGCGATGACGAGCAGGGTCGTGCCGCAGGCGGTCACAGCGCACCGCCCGGCACACGCGATCCGCCTTCGGCGCAGGCCGCCCGCGGTGCCTCCGCGAACACCGCCCGCATGTCGCGCACCGCGTGCCACGTCCCCCGCCACGTCCCGGTGACCTTCGACTTCCCCTCGCGCGGCAGATACGGCACGTCCCGTTCCTCGATCCGCCAGCCGGCGTCGGCCGCCCGCACGACCATCTGCAGGGGGTATCCGCTGCGCCTGTCGGTCAGGCCGAGCCCGAGCAGCTCCTCGCGCCGCGCCGCCCGCATCGGGCCCAGGTCGTGCAGCCGTACGCCGGTACGCCGCCGCAGCATCCGCGCGAGCGCCAGATTGCCCGCGCGCGCGTGCGGCGGCCAGGCGCCGCGGCCCTGGGGGCGCCGCCGCCCCACGACCAGGTCGGCTGCGCCGTCCGTCACCCTGCGTACGAAGGGCCGCAGCAGCCCCGGGTCGAGGGAGGCGTCGCAGTCGCAGAAGCACACGACGTCCGCGTCGGACGCCGTGAGGCCCGCGTGGCAGGCGGCCCCGAAGCCGCGCCGCGGCTCAGTTACGACGGTGGCGCCCAGCGCGCGGGCGATGTCCGCCGAACCGTCGGTGGAGCCGTTGTCGACGACGAGGGCCCGCCAGCCCGCGGGAATCCGTTCCAGGACCCAGGGCAGCGCCGCGGCCTCGTCGAGGCAGGGCAGGACGACGTCGACCCGGACGGCGCGGGGACCAGGTGGGTCGGGCACGTCGGGTACGTCGGATTCCGCGGAGGAGGAGGGAGCCATGTGACCAACCCTAGGAATGTGAACCGGACATAGGGGACTTGAGGTTCTTACGAAACAGGGACGTCGGCTGCCGCGAGCAGGCCTGACCGGCTGGTCCGCGCGCCGCAGGTGCGAGGCTGGTGGCATGCAGCCACCACCGCAGGACCACCCGCCCGCAGGGACCACGGCGCCCGGCGCGCTTCGGGTGCTCGTCGTGGACGACGACCCGACCGTCGCCGAGGTCGTCGCGGGCTACCTGGAGCGCGACGGTTACACGGTCGACCGCGCCGAGGACGGCCCCGGCGCGCTGGAGCGCGCCGGGGTGTTCCGGCCCGACCTCGTCGTCCTCGATCTGATGCTGCCCGGCATGGACGGTCTGGAGGTGTGCCGCCGTCTGCGCGTCAAGGGGCCGGTGCCGGTCATCATGCTCACCGCCCGCGGCGACGAGGACGACCGGATCCTGGGCCTTGAGGTGGGGGCCGACGACTACGTCACCAAGCCGTTCAGCCCGCGCGAACTGGTCCTGCGGGTGGAGTCGGTGTTGCGGCGCAGCCACGCCGCACGCGCTCCCGAGAGCGTTGCCACGCTGGGCGCCGCGGGCCTGTGGGTGGACTTGGTGGCGCGCCGCGCGACCAAGGGCGGGACCGAACTCGCCCTCACCCTGCGGGAGTTCGACCTCCTCGCCTTCCTGCTGCGCCATCCGGGGCAGGCGTTCGGGCGGGAGGAGCTGATGCGGGAAGTGTGGGGCTGGGAGTTCGGCGACCTGTCCACGGTCACGGTCCACGTCCGCAGGCTGCGGGGCAAGGTCGAGGACGACCCGGCCAGGCCGCGGCTCATCCAGACGGTGTGGGGTCTGGGGTACCGGCTCGACGTACCGGACGAGGAAGCGGGCCCGCGGGGCGCCGCTGATCCCTCGTCCGTCCGCACCCCGCCCGACACCCATGCTTCCCGGCGCGACCGCGTGCCGCCCCGAGCCGAAGGCTGACTTTCATGCAGGACGTTCTCCTCATCGCCCTCTTCGCCTTCCTGGGAGCCGCGAGTGCCGGACTTCTGGGCGCCATCACGCTGCGCTTGCTGCGGCAACGGTCCCTCGTGGTGGCGATGACCGTCGTGGCGGCCGTCGCGGTGCTCGCCATGCTGGCCGGGACGCTCGCGGTGGCCTGGGAGATGTTCCTGTCGCCGCACGACCTGAAGGTGGTCACCATCGTCGTGGCGATGGCCGCCGTGGTCTCGCTCGCCACCGCTCTGCTGCTGGGCCGCTGGATGGTCGCCCGCAGCAAGGCACTGACCCTGGCGGCCCGTTCCTTCGGCGACGGCGGCAGCTTCGCCGCCCCGCCCGAACTCGTCAGTGCCGAATTCGCCGCGCTGACACGCGAGTTGGAGTCGACCAGCGCCAAGCTCGCCGAGTCCCGGGAGCGAGAGCGGGCCCTGGAGCGTTCCCGGCGTGAACTGGTCGCCTGGATCTCGCACGACCTGCGCACTCCGCTGGCCGGACTGCGGGCCATGTCCGAGGCGCTGGAGGACGGTGTTGCCGCCGAACCGGACCGCTATCTGCGCCAGATCCGCACCGAGGTCGAACGCCTCAACTCCATGGTCGGAGACCTCTTCGAGCTCTCCCGCATCCACGCGGGCGCGCTGGCCCTCACGCCGTCCCGTATCTCCGTCTACGACCTCGTGGGCGACGCGCTCGCGGGCGCCGACCCGCTGGCCCGCGAGCATCGGGTGCGTCTGGTCGGCGACCGTGTCGAGCCCGTGCCGGTGGAGGTCGACAGCAAGGAGATGAGCCGCGTCCTGGGCAATCTCCTGATCAACGCGATCCGCCGTACGCCGGCCGACGGGACCGTCGCGGTGGCCGCGGAGCGCTCCCCGGAGGGCGTGGTGCTGTCGGTGACGGACGGCTGCGGCGGCATCCCCGAGGAGGACCTGTCCCGCGTCTTCGACACCGGTTGGCGCGGCAGCCAGTCCCGCACACCACCGGCGGGCGCGGGACTCGGGCTCGCGATCGTGCGCGGCATCGTCGAGGCCCACCAAGGCCGGGCCGCCGTGCGCAATGTGGCGGGCGGCTGCCGCTTCGAGGTCACGCTGCCGTCGGCAGGCGCGTAAGGCCCGGGGCGCCGTAGCGACGTCTTCGCGAAGGAGGGGCCCCCTCGGTGCCATCGGTGGTGAAGCACATCCCGGCCTCACCACCACCGAAGTGCAGAGTCGGCTAGTTCCGCAGCGGTGCCTTCGCGAACGAAGCCATGCCCTCGGCGAAGCCCACCTCGGCCCGCCATCCCAGCTCCGCCCGCAGCCGTCCCGCGTCCGCCGTGACGTGCCGGACGTCCCCGAGCCGGTACTCGCCCGTCACCGCCGGAGCCGGGCCACCGAACGCCAGCGCCAGCTCGCGGGCCATCTCCCCGACGGTGTGCGGCTCCCCGCTGCCGGTGTTGTACGCCCTGCACACCCCCGCCTCCCGCTCGCGCACCGCCTCCAGTGCCATCGCGTTGGCCATGGCCACATCCCGTACGTGCACGAAGTCACGCCGCTGGCGGCCGTCCTCGAAGACCTGGGGCGCCTCGCCCCGCTCCAGCGAGGAACGGAAGAACGAGGCCACACCGGCGTACGGGGTGTCGCGGGGCATGCCGGGCCCGTACACGTTGTGGTAGCGCAAGGAGACCGCTCGGCCGCCGCAGGATCGCGCCCACGCGGCGGCCAGGTGTTCCTGCGCCAACTTGGTGGAGGCGTACACATTGCGCGGATCGGCGGGCGCGTCCTCGCGCACCAGGCCGGGGCGCAACTCGGCCCCGCAGTCGGGACACAGGGGCTCGAAGCGCCCTGCGTCCAGATCCGCCGCCGCGCGCGGACCCGGCCGGACCGCGCCGTGCCGCGCGCACTCGTAGCGCCCTTCCCCGTAGACCACCATCGACCCGGCGAGCACCAGTTCACGTACCCCGGCCTCGGCCATCGCGGCGAGCAGCACAGCCGTGCCCAGGTCGTTGCAGCCGACGTACGCCGGAGCGTCCGCGAAGTCCTTGCCGAGCCCCACCATCGCCGCCTGGTGACAGACCACGTCCACCCCGCGCAGCGCGTCCCGCACCGCGTCCCGGTCCCGGACGTCGGCGACGGTCCACCGCTGCCCGTCGGGCGGCCGCGGCGGTTCGGTATGGGCAGAAGGCAGCAGGGCGTCGTACACCACCACTTCGTGCCCGCGTTCGGTGAGGACTTCGACCACGTGCGATCCGATGAACCCGGCGCCGCCGGTGACAAGTACGCGCATGCGGCTCACGCTAACTGCGCTGAGCAGGGGTGACGGCCGCCGAGAGCCCTTCGTCACGGGTCCGTAAGAACCGGCTTGGCGGGGCTCAGTCGTGGCGGGCCGTCACGATGCCGCGTGCCACGCCGAGTTCGACCAGATCTTGCGGGCGCAGACGGAGTTGCTCGGCCGTCGACCGGGTCTCCTCGGGCCCCCGTTTGAGGATCGCGGTCGCCAGCTCCGGGGCGATCACCGAAAAGTAGCTGTCCGGCGTCGCCCAGAGGTTGTCCGGTGAGGCGAGCGCGAGCGCGCCGCCGGAGCCGCCCTCGCCGATGACCAGAGACGTGACCGGTACCGGTGAGGCGGCGACGGAGGCGAACAGATCGGCGATCGCCGCGCCCGCCCCCGCGCGTTCGGCCTCCGCCCCGTTCGCGGCGCCCGGGGTGTCGATGAGGGTGAGGACCGGAATGCCGAGCCGCCCCGCGAGCCGGACAAGACGTGCCGCGGTGCGGTACCCGGCGGGTGTCGTCGCCGTCCCGCCCTGCGCCGCGTAGGCGACGGTCCGCCCTTCGCGCCGCCCGAACCCGCAGAGCATCCCGGGGTCCGTGCCCCCGCACCGGTCACCGCGCAACGGCGCCCGCTCCGTGAAGTAGGCGTCCAGATAGGCTGCCGCGCGCGGACGTTCGGGCGCTCGTGCCCGGTTGACGGCTTCCCAGCCGGTGGCCGGCAGGTCCCGGCGGCCCAGCGCACCGGGAGGCACGGGGGCGCCGGGCGTGGGCGCGCCGGGCAGCGGGCGGGAGCCGCCGGGAGCGGCCAGCAGCCCGAGACGCAGGGCCAGTGCCTCGCGCAACTCTTCGGGGCGTACGACGTCGTCGATCGCCCCCGCCGCCAGTTGTGCCTCGGCGGTGTACGCGGTCGGGTCCGCGTCCGCCGGGCGCACCCTGGACCCGGCGAAGCCGATCTGGCTGCCGGGCAGGGCGAGGATCAGGTCGGCGCCTGCCCCCAGCGTGGCCCAGCCGCCGCCGGTGGTCGGGTCGCGCAGGACGGCGATCCGGGCCAGGCCCGCCGCGCCGGTGAGCTCGGACTGCCGGGCCACGCGCTGCAGTTGGACCAGGGCGCGCATGCCCTCCTGCATGCGGCTGCCCCCCGTCGCGATCAACGAGACGACGGGCAGTCGGTGGTCCCGGGCGTGGCGGTGTGCGGCTTCCAGGCGGTCACCCGTGCGCCGGCCGAGTGAGCCGCCCAGGAACCCGAACTCGAAGGAGACGATCACCGCGGCGGTGCCGCCGACGGTGGCGGTGCCGCAGACCACGGACTCCCGCTCGCCGGTGCGTTCCGCGGCGCGTGCGAGGGAATCGGCGTAACCCTGCCAGTCGAGCGGGCCGTTCGGCGGGGAGTCGCTGAAGCCCGCGTCGCCCCAGGGGAGTTCGCGGAAGCTGCTCTCATCTGCCACCGCGGTGATGGCCGCGCGGGCGGTCGAGCGGAGGGCCGGTCCGTCAGGCGTCGGCTCAGACATGGAGGGACCGCTTCATGATCTTGCCCATGTCGTTGCGGGGCAGCTCCGAAAGGTAGCGCACCGTCCGGGGGCGCTTGTGCGGAGCGAGCTGGGCGGCCACATGGTCCGCCAAGTCGGCTGCTGTCGGCAGCTGTTCGGGGTCGGTCGGCACGATCCAGGCGACGATGCGCTCGCCCAGGTCGTCGTCGGGCTCCCCGGTCACGGCGGCCTCTCGTACGCCCGGGTGCTCGAGAAGGGCGTTCTCGATCTCGCCCGCACCGATCTTGTAGCCGCCGCTCTTGATGAGGTCGGTGGCCTTGCGGCCGACGATGCGCACATAGCCGTCGTCGTCGCGCACCGCCATGTCGCCGGTGCGGAACCAGCCGTCGGCGGTGAAGGCGGCGGCGGTGGCGTCCGGCCGGTTCAGATACTCGGTGAACAGATTCGGGCCGCGCACCTCGATCTCGCCGACCTCACGCGGGTCAGCGGTCTCGGAGCCCGCCTCGTCCACGAGCCGCAGCTCGACCCCGCCCAACGGCACCCCGACGGTCCCGGCCCGCGGTTCGCCGTCGGCCCGCACGCTCGTGTTCATCAGGGTCTCCGTCATGCCGTACCGCTCGATCACCCGGCGCCCGGTGGCCGTCGCGATCCGCTCGTGGTCGTGGACGGGCAGCGCGGCGGACCCGGAGACCAGGAGCCGAGCGCCGGACAGGGCCTTGGCGAGGCCCGGATCGGTGGGCAGCGCCTCCGCGATGCGGTGGTACATGGTCGGCACGCCGAACAGCATCGTGGCCCCGTCGGCCAGTTCGCGCCGCACGCCCTCGACGGAGAAACGGCCCAGGTGTCGCACCGAGCCGCCCCGGCGCAGCGGCCCGAGGATGCCGAGGATCAGACCGTGCACATGGAACAGCGGAAGCCCGTGCACCAGCACGTCGTCGGACGTCCACTGCCAGGCGTCCTCCAGCGCGTCCAACGTGGTGGAGAGGGCTCGGCGGGGCAGTACCGCACCCTTGGGCGGTCCCGTGGTGCCCGAGGTGTACACGATCAGGGCGGGGGACTCGGGGTCGGGCTCGACGGGCGGGGCGGGGGGCGTCGCGAAACCGGTGAGGGTGACGTCTGTACGCTCCAACCCCGCCAGCGGCGCGGGGAGTTCGTCGCCCGGCGCCGCGAGCACCACCGTCGGTGCGCTGTCCGCCACGATGTGCCCCAGCTCGCGCTCGCCGGTCTTCGGGTTCAGCGGCACGACGGGCACACCGGCGAGCAGCGCGGCCACCACGCCGACGGCGGTCTCCAGGGTGGGTGTGGCCCACAGCGCCACCCGGCGCGCCGAGCTGATCGAGGCGGCCAGGGAACCTGCCGCGGCAACGAGTTCGGCGTACGTCAGCGAGCGTTCGCCGAAGCGCAGGGCGGGGAGATCGGGGCCCGCGACGAGGGCCGGGAAGAGGGGCGGATGGGGGGAGCTCACGCTGCGTATCTCCTTGGTTGTCGTCACGGACCGTTGCCTGGTGATGGTTCGTCCTACCCGAATCCTGGCACCACGAAGACGAGCCACACCGCGGCGGGCACCACGGCCACCACGATCCCGCCGTACACCATCAGCTGCCGGAAGAAGCGCTCCCGGTCGACGTCCGGGGCGGCGGCGAGCACCAGCGCACCGTTGGTCGAGAAGGGGCTGACGTCCACGACGGTGGCGGAGACGGCGAGCGCCGCGATCATGCCGACCGCTCCGATCTCGCCCTGGGCCAGGAACGGCACAGCGAGCGGTATGAGCGCGCCCATGATCCCGACGGAGGAGGCGAACGCGGAGACGAGCGCGCCGATGTAGCAGAGCAGGACGGCGGCGAGGAGCGGGACACCGATGTCGGAGACGCCCTCACCGGCCCACTCGATGGTGCCCATCTCCTCCAGCACGCCGACGTAGGTCAGCACACCGCAGATCAGCAGCACGGTCGACCAGGCGATCTCGCCGACGGCCTTGCGGCTGGTGTCGGACCAGATCGCGCTCAGGATCACGGCCAGGGTGATGGCGCACAGACCGGCGTCGAGATCGAAGCCGAGGACGGCGACGACGAGGGCGACCAGGGCGGCGAGCGTGGCGATCTTGGCCGGATCGAGCCGCGAACCCGCCTCGTTCCCAGCCGATTCGGCCTCTTGCGACGTGGCTTCTTCCGGCCCGGCCCCCGGCTCGGCCGCCTCGGAGCGGCCGCCCAGCTTCAGCCCTCCGAAGAGGACGAAGACGATCCCGGCGATGATGAGGTTGACGCCGAGCGAGGCGAGGAAGAGGACGACCTCGTTCCCCGGCAGGTTCTCGCGCTCCACGATGCCGTTGACGATCGACCCGTAGATGCTGATGGGCGAGAAGCCGCCGCCCTGCGCCCCGTGCACCACCATGGCGCCCATCAGGAGCGGGCTGATCCCGTACCGGGCGGCGAAGCTCAGGGCGATCGGCGCGACGATCGCCACGGCGGCCGGACTGACCGCGCCGATCGCGGTCAGCGCCCCGGTGATCACGAACATCACCCAGGGGATCAGTGCGATCCGCCCGCGCACCAGGCGGATGGACGCGTGCACCAGCCAGTCGGTGGTGCCGTTGGCACGGGCGATCGCGAACAGATAGGTCACGCCGACCAGGACGACGAAGAGATCACCGGGGAAGCCGGCGAAGATGCCGTCCGCGTCGAGGTCGGCGGCCAGTTCGCCGACCGCGAAGGCGGCGGCGAAGGCGAGTGCGCCCATGTTGATGGAGCGGGTGGTGGCGATCACGAAGACCACCACGAGTACGAGGATGGAGATGAGTTCGGCGGACATCGTGGGCTCCCGTCCCTGGGGCCGTCCCTCAGTGGCCAAGTGGCTGAACCAATTTGGCCGTTGGCGGAACACAGCGTCGGGGCATCGGGTTTCGGCCGTCAAGAGATCGGACGCAAATTGGCTGAGCCACTTGCCCACTTGCCCACTCGTCCACTGGATCGGCCGCTGTTAGGCTGCGGAACCATCGGTACGGGGGAGAAATCCGGCAGGGGGGCCGAAATGGGAGTCGGGATAGCGGGGGTCGGGATGACGGGGGTCGGGATGGGCCGGGATGTCTGACGCGCTGCGGCCCATGGGCAGGACGCGGTTGTACGAGCAGGTGCTCGACCGGCTGCGCGCCTACGTCGGCGAGGGCGGCCTGCGCACCGGCGACCGGCTGCCGCCCGAGCGTGAACTGGCCCAGCGCCTCGGCGTCTCGCGCGCCTCCGTCAAGCAGGCCATCGTCGTACTGGAAGTGCAGGGCCTGGTCGAGGTGCGGCACGGCGGCGGCACCTATCTGGTCAAGGACAGCCTGGACGCCGAGCCCGTGGAGCGGCTCGTGGAGCGCAAGCGGCGGCTGCCCGACGTCCTGGAGGC
Source organism: Streptomyces sp. NPDC050147 (assembly GCF_040660195.1). Lineage (NCBI taxonomy): Bacteria > Bacillati > Actinomycetota > Actinomycetes > Kitasatosporales > Streptomycetaceae > Streptomyces > Streptomyces sp. NPDC050147. The sequence goes on from NZ_JBFALJ010000015.1 coordinate 45,414, forward strand.
GCGCGAGGCGCTGGAGACCAAACTGGCCGAACTGGCCGCCGAGCGCCGGACGGACGAGGACGTGCGGGCGATGCGGGACGCGCTCGACACGATGGCGCGGGAGATCGAGCGGGGCGAGCGCGGCGTCGAGGGCGACCGGCTCTTCCACGCGGCCGTGACCGCGGCCGCCCACAGCGCGCTGCTCGCCGAGTTCATGCGCTCCATCGCCGAGCAGATCACCGAGAGCCGCAACGAATCGCTGCGCCAGGTGCGGCGTCCCGCCCGGTCCCTCGCCCAGCACCACGCGATCCTCGACGCGATCGAGGCCGGCCGGGGACGGGCGGCGGCCGCCGCGATGCGCCGGCATGTGCGGACGGTGGCGAAAGTCAGGCTCCTCGACTGGAACCCGGACGCCGAGCCGGGCCCGCCGGACCACCCTGAGGCGTAAACCCGCGCGGCGGCTGGTCGGCGGCTGATCGGCGGGTGGTTGGCGCTGGTCGGCGGCTGGTCGGCGGTCGGGGAGCGGCTATTCGCCTGGTCCTTCGCTCCTGAACGTGTTGTTCGCTCCGGGCGCCGCACGCGGCGCCGAAGGTGGGCTCATGGACGACGACACCATGGCCGACGACAACGCTCCCCGTCACACCGGCACCAAGGCACGCGCCTCCGCGCTCCTGCGCCGCCCCAAGCTGTGGCTGGTGCCCACTGTTCTGACCGGGCTGCTCGCCCTGCTGCTGTCCCTGCTCTACATGGGCGGCATCATCAGCCCCCATCGCGACCTGCGCGACCTGCCCCTCGCCATCGTCAACGCGGACCAGGGAAAGCCCCCGGCCGGGCAGAAGCAGAATCTGGGGACACAGGTCACCCGTTCCGTACTCGCGGACACCTCCAGCGACAAGGCCGACTGGCGCCGGCTCACGCGGGCCCAGGCGCAGGACGAGCTGGACTCCGGCAAGATCTACGGGGCACTCGTCATCCCCGCGGACTTCAGTGACTCCGTCGCCGCGCTCACCACGCCACGCGCGACGCAGCGGCCGACGATGACGGTGCTGACCAACCCCGGCATGGGCAGCCTCGGCTCTTCCCTGGCGAGCAAGATTGCCACGGCGGCCGTACAGCAGTCCTCCCAGGCCATCGGCGAGCAGCTGAAGGCGGCGGGCGCCGACAAGGCAACCGGTTCCACCGCGGGCCTGCTGCTCGCCGACCCCGTCGGCATCACCACCGAGGTCGGCCATCCCATCGGGAACAACAGCGGGTTGGGCCTGAGCGCCTTCTACTACACCCTGCTGCTCGTCCTGGCCGGGTTCCTCGGCGCCAACCTCATCAGCACGGGCGTCGACACCGCCCTCGGCTACGCCGACGGCGAGATCGGCCCCTGGCACACCCGTCGCCCGACCGTGCCGATCAGCCGTACCCAGACGCTGCTCCTGAAGATGGCCATGACCGCGGGCATCACGGTCCTGACCACCACCTTGATCATGCTGGCCACCGTCGCGATCCTGGGCATGGACGCCACCCACCTGCCGTTGCTGTGGATCTTCTCCTACTGCGCGAGCCTCGCTGTCGGCCTGGGAGTCCAGGCCATCAACGCCGCCTTCGGCGGGATCGGTCAGCTCGTGTCCATGTTCGTGTTCATCGTCCTTGGCCTGCCGTCCTCCGGGGCCACCATCCCGCTGGAGGCGGTCCCCGGCTTCTACCGCTTCCTCGGGATCTTCGAGCCCATGCGTCAGCTCAGCGGGGGCGTCCGCTCGATCCTGTTCTTCGACGCCCGCGCCGACGCCGGTCTCGCCCGCGCCTGGATCATGATCGCGGTCGGTGTGGCCCTCGCGGCGGCCTTCGGGTTCGCGATGACCCGCTACTACGACCGCAAGGGGCTGCACCGGATGACTCCGCAACCCTCGCCCTGAACCCGCCTGAGCCGGGGCCCTCCTGACGGCCCTAGCGCCGGACGCGGAAGCGGGTCATCAGGTCTTCTCCCGCGGGGCCCGAGGCCGACTTGTCGACCACATAGGCGGTGCCGTCGGCCACGTGGACGTGGTTGGGCAGGGCGGCGGTGGTGACGGTCTTCACGACGGCTCCCTTGCGGGGGTCGACGACCGTGACGGTGGCGGAGAGCCGGTTGACGGCAAGGATGTGGCCCGAACGGTGGTCGACCGCCACGGACTTGGTGCCGGCGCCGGACGCCACGGACCGGGTGTCGGCGCCCTTGCGGAGGTCGACCACCGATACGGTGCCCGCGGTCTGGTCACCGGTGTACGCGGTGCGGCCGTTCTTGGAGAGTGCCACCGAGAGCGGGCCGTCGCCGGTCGGGACGAGCCGCGGGCTCCCGGCGCCGGGTGAGACCTCGATGATCCGGTCGCCGGTGTGGTCGGCCGCGTACACGGAGCCGGTCCGCTCGTTCACGGCGAGGCCCGTCGGCCCCGCGCCCGGTACGGTGACGCGCCGCTTCTCCTTGAAGGTGCCGGAGTCGAAGGCGACGAGGGTGCCGTCGCCGAAGGCGCTCGCCCACACCAGGTCGCGCCGCTCGTCGACGACGACCTCCCGCGCGTGGTTCACGCCGGGCAGGGTGGCGAGGTGCTTGCCGGTGCGCTGGCTGTAGACGGAGACGGAGTTGTCACGGGTGTTCGTCGTCCAGACGGTGTTGTGCTCGTCGTCGACGGCGACGCCGTAGACGGACTGGACGGCACCCGTCGCCGCGTTGGTGGCCGGCGCGTATCTCTTCTCCACCCGCAACGTGTCCGGGTCGACCCTCAGGAGGCTGGAGCCGGTGACCGGCGCCGGCGGCTGGCCCACCGAGGAGGCGACCCAGAGCGCGTCGTTCCGTTCCGAGTACGCGGACTGGTACAGGCCGGGCGCCACCGGCGCGGAGACGGTGGGCGCGCCGGTGCCCGCGGTGGCGGCGCCCGCGGCGCCGGTCGAGGCCAGTACGCTCCCCGCGGCGAGGGACACGGCTATCGCGGTGGTACGGCGGGCCCGGCGGATGGTTGAGCTCATGCTGCGTCGATCTCCTTGGCAGAGGTGCCTCCGGAGGGAGGCACTCGCCGATCAACTTAGCCGAGCCTTACCTTATCCGTCACCGGGCGATGCGCCGGACCCCGCACGGTGCGGTTCACCGGACGCCGCGCCGGACTCGCTCAGGACAGGCAACCCGCGTGCGCGAGGGCCTGCTTGAGCAGGACGCCGTGACCGCCCGGCATCTCGTTCTGGACCACCAGCGACAAGGCTTCCTGCGGACTGAACCAGACCAGGTCCAGGGCGTCCTGCCGCGGACGGCAGTCGCCCGTCACCGGGACGATGTAGGCGAGGGACACCGCGTGCTGGCGGGGGTCGTGGAACGGCGTGATGCCTTGCGTCGGGAAGTACTCGGCGACGGTGAAGGGCTGCAGGGAGGACGGGACGCGGGGGAGAGCCACCGGGCCCAGGTCCTTCTCCAGATGGCGCAGGAGAGCGTCACGCACCCGCTCGTGGTGCAGAACGCGGCCTGAGACCAGGGTGCGACTGACCCCGCCCTCCTGTCCCATGCGCAACAGCAGCCCGATACTGGTGACTTCGCCGCTGTCGTCGACGCGCACCGGCACCGCTTCGACGTACAGGATCGGCATACGCGCACGGGCCTGTTCGAGCTCGTCGGAAGGCAGCCAGCCGGGCGTGGTTTCGGTCGTGTCAGACATCGGCTGATCATACGTTCACCGGCCCCCGGCGTGCTGCTTCTCCTTCGGCTGAGTGATCACCGCGGCGCATTTGAGGAGTCGGGCGCGCGGAGGCGAGCACGGCCGCGAGGCGTGTCGTGCCCCCGGGAGAGCCGCGGGGCGTGTCGCACCTCCGGGAGAGCTGAGGCTCAGTCGTCGGCCTCCACGGTGGTGGTGTCGGTGGCCGTGCCGGTGGAGCTCGTGGGGGCCTTGTCGGTCGCGCTACGGGTACCTGACCACGCCTGCCACAGGGAGGCGTAGGGGCCGGAGCCCGCGCGCAGTTCGTCGTGGGTGCCGCTCTCGACGATCCGGCCGCCCTCCATGACGACGATCCGGTCCGCGGTCGCGGCCTGGGTGAGGCGGTGCGCGACGACCAGCGCGGTGCGCCCCTCGACGGCCCGGCCCGCGGCCTTCTCCAGGAGACGCGCACCGGTGCTGCCCGCCTCGGCCGTCGCCTCGTCGAGCACGGCCACCGGCGGATCGGCCAGCATCAGCCGGGCCAGGGCGAGTTGCTGGACCTGGGCGGAGGTGAGGCGGTGGCCTCCGTCGCCCACGACGGTGTCCAGGCCGTCAGGCAGGGCTTCGACCCAGTCGATGGCCTCGACGGCGGTCAGCGCCGTGCGCAGTTCGTCGTCGGTGGCGTCGGCATGAGCGAGGCGCAGATCGTCCGCCAGCGGCCCGGCGAAGACGTGCGTCTCCTGGGTGACCAGCGCCACGGGGAGCCCGTCGTCACGGCTCCGGGTGCCCGTCAGGTGCACCGAACCGGAGGTCGGGCGGTGGACCCCCGCGATGAGCTTGGCCAGGGTGGTCTTGCCGGCGCCACTCGGGCCGACCAGCGCCACTCGCTCTCCGGCCCGGAGCGTCAGGTCCACGTTCTGCAGGACGGGCTGCCCCGGTACGTACTCGTGGTCGATGCCGATCACGGTGACGGTGCCGTCCGGCTCCGTACCGGGACCCCGCGGTGTGGCCTGAGCCCGCGCGGCGGGCACGGGCTCCGGGACGACCTCGTCGGCGACCCCGACGAGGCGGGCGAGCGAGGCGGTCGCCGACTGCGCGTCGTCCAGGAGCACGAGTGCCGAGTTGACCGGCGTGAAGAGGCTGTGGAAGTAGAGCGCGGCGGCGGTCGCGGTGCCGATGGACACCGAGTCCGCGCGGACCAGGAGGAACCCGGTGACGAGGACCGCGGTGAGGCCGAGGTACTCGGCGACGTGCAGCCGGTTGTAGAAGTCGAGGACCAGCCGGATGCCGCGCATCTTCAGCTCGACCGCGGCCGAACTGCGTCGCGTCACCCGCGCGGTGTGCTGCTCCTCGATGCGGAAGGCCCGCACCGTGCCCGCACCGGCGATGGTGTCGAGCAACTGCTGCTGCTGGGCCCCGGTGGCGATGCGCTGCCGGGCGTAGAGCGGCACGGCGTGGCGGACGTACCAGCGCGCGGTGGACGCCTGGATGGGCACCGCGAGCAGCGTCGCGACCAGGAAGCGCCAGTCGAGCGCCGCCATCGCGACCAGCGTCAAGAGGATGGCCAGCAGGGAACGGGCCAGTTCGGGCAGGGCGCTGCGCACCGCCTCGCCGACCACCGAGACATCCCGGGTCACCCGGGCGGTGAGGTCTCCCGCCCCGGCCTTCTCCACCTGTTCGAGCGGCAGCCGCAGGGCCTTCTCCACGAAACGCTCGCGCAGCTGCGCGAGCACGGTCTCGCCGAGCCGGGAGATCAGGGTCAGGCCGAGCGAGGTGGTACCGCCGTGCACGAGGGCGACCAGGATCAGCAGGACGACCGGGAGCGTGAGGTCGCCCGCCGGACGCTGGTCGGCCACCATGTCGACGATGCGGCCGAGCAACGGCTGGACCAGGAGGCCCACCGCCGTCGCCGCGATCATCACCGCGAAGCCGCCGGCCGCCAGGCCGCGGTAGGGGCGCACCAGCTCGCGGACCGCGGCGCGGGTGCGCGATGCGGTGGCGGTGGGGAGCAGCTCACGGGTGTCCGTGTGCTGCTCGGCCGAGGTCTCGTTCATGCCAACACCGCCGAGCGATAGGCCTCATGACGCTGGATCAGGTCCGCGTGCGGGGCCGCGTCGGTCACCCGCCCCTCTTCCAGGAGCACCACCCGGTCGGTGACCGAGAGCAGTGCGGGACTCGTGGTCACCAGGACCGTGGTGCGGCCCTTGCGGATCTCGCGGACACCGGCCGCGATGCGGGCCTCGGTCACGGCGTCCACCGCGGTGGTCGGATCGTGGACCACCAGGACGGGGGGTTCGGCGGCCAGCGCCCGTGCCAGCGCGACGCGTTGGCGCTGCCCGCCCGAGAGCGAGCTGCCGCGCTCGCCGACCGGCGTGTGCTCGCCCTCCGGCAGGGTCTGGGCGACCTGCGCGACTCCGGCCGCGGCCATGGCCTGCTCCGGGTCGGTGGCGCCGGACGCGGCGGCCGTGACGTTGTCGCGGACGGTGCCCTCGAAGAGGTCCGCGTCGTGTTCGGCGACCAGCATCGCCGTGCGCAGTTCGGCCGGATCGAGGTCCCGCAGCGGGATGCCGTCCAGCTCCACGGTTCCGGTATCGGGATCGGCCCGCCGGGCCAGGCAGCGCAGCAGGTCGTTGGCGTGGGCGGGGTCCGTCGCGACCACGCCGAGCAGTTCGCCGGGCGCGACGTCCAGATCCACGCCGCGCAGCCCGCCGTGCCGTACGCCGCTCAGCCGTACCGCTCCGCGCACCGGCACGGCCAGGCTCCGGTCTCCGCCGGTGACGGCGGGCGCGGCGGCGACGACCTCCGCGATCCGTCCCGCCGATGCCCGGCCCTGGGCGAACTCGGCGTTGGCCCAGGAGAGCGTCTCCAGGGGGCCGAGGAGGAAGAGCGCGAGCCCGACCGCCGACACCAGCTCGCCCAGGCTGATGCTGCCCTGGGCGGCCAGCCTGCCGCCGACCAGCGCGACGGCGGCGATCAGGCACCCCGTGAGGGCGAGGACGACACCGCTCTGGAAGGCCTGCGCGCGTGCCGCCTTCAGGGTGGCACCGAGGGAGTCACGGCTCGTGGTGCGGTAGCGGGCGATGGCGGCCGACTCACCGCCGATGCCCTTGAGGATCCGCAGGCCCGTCACCAGGTCGGCGGCGACGGCCGACGCGTGCGCCGCCTGCTCCTGCTCGGCCCCGCTGCGGCTCTCCAGCGGCTTGCTCAGGAGATGCCCGAGCCAGAGCAGCACCGGCGTGCCGAGCAGCACGACGAGGCCGAGCGTCAGCGACATGCGCAGCAGGACGACCGCACAGGTGAGGATGCCGGTCAGCGCCGAGATCCCGGACATCAGGGCCATGTTGACGGCGCCGACCCGCTTGGCGTCCTCGGTCGCGATGTTCGCGAGGGCGCCGGGCAGCCGCCCGTCCTCGGCTCCGCCGCCGGGGTCCAGGACGCGTCGTACGAGGGAGATGCGCAGGGTGTGCTCGGCGCGGGCGGCGGACCGCTCGCCGGCCATGGCGCCGAAGCGGAAGCTCAGCGCGAGCGCCACATAGCCGACGGCCAGGACGCCGAGGCACAGGAGCAGGGCGCCGGTGTCGGAGTCGGTGACGGCCTGGTCGATCGCGACACCGATCAGGACGGGGACGAGCGCCTCGCCTATCTGATGCCCGGAACCCAGCACCGAGCCAACGGCGACATCACGCCGCTGGCCCCGTATGGACCGTCTCAGGACGTCCCGCCCCGACGGACTTGTAGAACTCACCCGCCACCTCTCCAGGGCCGGACAGTAAAATCTAGGTGAGGCTACCCTAAGTTACTTCCCTGTAGTGATGCGCCCTCCGAGCCCTGCCCTCGTGGACCCTAGGCTGCCTCCTGTCACCCGGCCCCCGACCCTGGAGCGCACACCGTGTTCGACCCCGCACCGGAGCACCCGTACCCCGACGGTCACCGACCGGACGAGGCGCCGACGCCGCACGCGCTGCTCACGCCGGTGCTCGGTCTGCTGGGTACCTGGCACGGCCGGGGCCGGGGCGAATACCCCACCCTCGACGCGGACTTCACGTACGCGCAGGAAGTCACCTTCAGCCACGACGGCCGCCCCTTCCTCCGCTACGAGGCGCGGGCCTGGCTCCTCGACGCCGACGACGCACCGCTGCGGCCGTCGGCGCGGGAGAGCGGCTGGTGGCGGCTGCAGCCCGACGGGCGGGTCGAGGCGCTGATCACCCAGCCCACCGGCATCGCGGAGATCGCGGTGGGCCGGGCGACCGGCAACACGGTCGACCTCTCCACCAGCGAGGTGGCCCGCACGCCCACCGCCAAGGAGGTCAAGGCCACCTGCCGCCGCTACACGCTCACCGACGACGGTCGGCTCGCCTTCGTCCACGACCTCGAAGCGGTCGGTCAGCCGCTCCAGCACCACCTCTCCGCACACCTTCGCCGCACGGCGTAGGACGCGAGGCCGCCTGCCGCCCGTACATGGCGCGAAAGCGGCCTTGACCGAGACTCGCCGAAGTCTATGGTCTGGACTAATCGGTCTGGACCAATCGGCCATCGCGAACATCCGGCCCCGACTCTCCACACCCCCCTCAAGTACGTCGCGCGACCCGCAGAAGCACTTCACGCACACCCCCACCTCAGCGCCGTGAAGGAGTACGCATGCACAAGAAGCGGAAGTTGGCCGCCATGATCGGTGCGGGCCTCGCGCCGGTCCTCGCCCTCACCCTGCCGACCGGATCGGCCAGCGCGCACGGCTACGTCAACGCCCCGGCCAGCCGGCAGGCGCAGTGCGCCGCGCGCACCATCCCGTGCGGTGACATCAAGTACGAACCGCAGAGCGTCGAGGGGCCCAAGGGCCTGCGCAGCTGCAACGGCGGCAACGCCCGGTTCGCCGAGCTCAACGACGACAGCAAGGGGTGGCGGGTCAGCGACGTGAGCAGGACGCAGACCTTCACCTGGACGTTCACCGCACGGCACCGCACCGCGAACTACGAGTACTTCGTCGACGGCGTGAAGGTTGCCACCATCGACGGCGGCAACCAACAGCCACCCGCCACTGTCTCGCACCAGGTCAACCTCGGCAGCGCCACCGGCAGGCACAAGGTGCTCGCGGTCTGGAACATAGGCGACACGTCGAACGCCTTCTACGCGTGCATCGACGTCAACATCCGTTAGCGCGCGCGCTCTTGGCGGAATCCTCTCCGGTCATGGCTCTATGAAGTGATACGCCCTCTGGTTACCCTCCGCCGCATGATTTCCACGGTTGTCTGGGGAACCGGAAATGTCGGCCGCGCGGCCATACGTGCCGTCGAGGCGCACCCGGCGCTGAAGCTCACGGCCGTACTCGTGCACAGCCCCGACAAGGTCGGCCGCGACGCGGCCGACCTCGCCGGTCTCCAGGGGCGGTCGGGCGTCGCGGCGACCGCCGACATCGACGCGGTGCTTGCCGCCTCGCCGCAGGCCGTGGTGTACGCGGCCTCCGGCGACATCCGCCCCGACGAGGCGCTCGCCGACGTCGGCCGGGCGATCCGGGCCGGGGCCGTCGTCGTCACCCCCGCGCTTTACGCTCTCTACGACCAGCGCAACGCCCCGCCCGAGCTGCGGGACCCGCTCCTCGCCGCCGTCGCGGACGGCGGCGGCTCCCTCTTCGTGTCCGGCGTCGACCCCGGCTGGGGCAACGACGTACTGCCCCTGCTGGTCAGCGGCCTTGGCAGCACCGTCGACGCGATCCGCTGCCAGGAGATCTTCGACTACTCCACGTACGACCAGGAGGATTCCGTACGCCACCTGATCGGCATGGGACATCCGATGGACTACGAGCCCCTGATGCTCGCCGAGACCGTCCCGACCATGGTGTGGGGAGGGCAGATCCGGCTGATGGCCAGGGCGCTCGGCGCCGAACTCGACGACATACGCGAGACGTTGGAGCGGCGCGCGCTCGACACCTCGGTGAGCACGCGGACGATGGGCGACTTCGAGGCGGGCACCCAGGGCGCGGTGCGCTTCGAGGTGCAGGGCATCGTCGGGGGCGAACCCCGCATCGTCATCGAACACGTCACCCGCATCCACCCGTCCTGCGCGCCCGACTGGCCGACGCCCCCCGACGGCGCCGGTGCGCACCGCGTGATCATCGAGGGCCGCCCGCGCATCGAGGTCACGGTCGAGGCAACCGACGAGGGCGAGAACCGGTCGGCGGGCGGCAACGCGACCGCGGTCGGCCGTCTGGTCGGCGCCATCGACTGGCTCGTGGACGCGGACCCCGGACTGTACGACGCGCTCGACGTCCCGCTGCGCCCCGCGACGGGCAAGCTCGGAAGGAGCAAGCAATGAGCTCGATGCACATAGACATTCCCGAGGGGCAGGAGCCGATCGGGTACGTGTGGGGCGAGATGGTTCCCGGGATCGGCATGGCCGCGGCGAACTTCTCGCTGTCCGTGTACGAGCACACGACCCTGGGACTGCGGGAGTTCGAGGCCGCGCGGTTGCGTGTCGCACAGATCAACGGGTGCCTGTTCTGCCTCGACTGGCGCACCGAACGCGAGGGCCAGAAGGTCGAGGAGGAGTTCGCCGAAGCGGTCACCCAGTGGCGCACCACCGACGCCTTCGACGACCGGACACGCCTTGCCGCCGAGTACGCCGAGCGGTACGCCCTGGATCACCATGGCCTCGACGAGGAGTTCTGGAAGCGGATGACCGCGCACTACGGCCAGCGCGAGATCGTGGAGCTGAGCATGAGCATCGGCTCCTGGCTGGCCTTCGGCCGGCTCAACCATGTGCTCGGTCTCGACGCGGTGTGCGTCCTGCCCGGGCACTGAAGGGCCATGACGCGGACCGGTGCCGAGGGGCCGTGGCTACAGATCGGTCGCGATGATCTTCTCGATGTTCCGTTCGGCGAGCGCCGTGATGGTGACGAACGGGTTGACGCTCGTGTTGCCGGGGATCAGCGAGCCGTCGATGACGTACAGGCCCGGATGGCCGTGCAGACGGCCGTAGTTGTCGGTGGCCTTGTTCAGGACGGCGCCGCCGAGCGGATGGTAGGTGAGGTGGTCGCCCCAGATCTTGTACGTGCCGAACAGATCGGTGCGGTAGATCGTCCCCTCCTTCGCGTTGATCTTGTCGAAGATGGTCTTGGCCGCGTCGATGGACGGCTGCTTCCAGGCCGTCTGCCAGTTCAGCTCCACTTTCCCCGCCGCCGCGTTCCAGGAGAAGGCGGCACGGTTCGGGTTCTTCGTGATCGACAGGTAGAACGAGGCGTAGGTCTCGATCCCGGTGGGCAGCGGCGCCACCTCGGCGAACGCGCCACCGGCCGCCCAGTTGTCGATGCCGGCCGTGGGGATGGACGACTGGACCTTGCCGGTCGGGTCCCACATGTGGTTGGCCCGGCCGCACATGACGTTGCCGTTGTCGCCCCAGCCCTTGCCGATCTCCCCGTTCAGCCGGGGCAGCGCACCGGTGGCCTTCAGTTCGACCAGTAATTTGCTGGTGCCGACACTGCCGGCCGCGAAGAACACCTTGTCGGCGGTGACGGTCTTGGTGGCGGTGGTGGTGCCGCTGGTGTTGAGCTGCTCGATGACGACGGAGTAGCCGCCGCCGGACGCGGGGGAGACCGAAGTGACCTTGTGCAGCGGCGAGATGGTGACCCGGCCGGTCGCGGTGGCCCGGGCGATGTAGGTCTTCTGGAGTGACTTCTTGCCGTAGTTGTTGCCATAGAGGATCTCACCGGCGACCGCCGACTTGGGGACTGTTCCGGTCGCCTCCTGCTTCATGTAGTCCCAGTCATAGACACCGGGCACGAAGACGAACGGGAAGCCGGAACGCTGGGCGTGCTTACGGCCGACGCGGGAGTACTGGTAGCAGTCGACGCTGTCGAACCAGGCCGGGTCGATGGTGCTGACGCCGAGACCGGCGTTGGCGCGCGGATAGTAGGTGGAGTACATCTCGTCGGCGTCGACCGACGGGAGGACGGCGCCGAAGTTCTCGCGCTTGGGCGTGACCGCCATGCCGCCGTTGACCAGGGAGCCGCCGCCGACTCCGCGGCCCTGGTAGACGAGGATCCCGCCCATGTCCTCGGCGTCGAGAATCCCGGTGTAGCGGGGGATGTCCTTGTCGATGGGGAAGCCGAGGAAGTTGCTCAGGGGCTGTTTGGTCCTGGTGCGCAGCCAGTAGGAACGGCCGTCGGGTGACGTGGTGTGGGCGAAGATCTTGCCGTCGGAGCCGGGGGTGTCCCACGCCATGCCCATCTCGGCCATGTGTACGTCGACGCCTGCCTGGGCGAGGCGCAGGGCGGCGACGGAACCTCCGTACCCGGTGCCGATCACCAGTACGGGGACGCGGGCTCCGTCTCTGATGGGCCCCGCCGCGGCTGCGGGCCGCACCTGGGCAACGGCGGTCTGGGCGGAGAGGGTGACGGCGCCCAGAATAGAACCAGTTCCAGCTAAGAATCTTCGCCGTGTGACGCCCTCCTGGGCGGTAATGCGCATGGTAGTGACATGCATGTGACGTTCCTCACTCTCGTAGGAATGGGAACGAGTTCTACTGCTGCTGGCGCATTAAGTCACTGCATACCTAGAGGTAACTTCTGTCCGATCTTGTACCTATGATCCGATCTTGTACCTATGATCCGCCGTCACTCAGGAGCCGCTTCCTCGCCAGGCCGACATCGAAGTCCGCCTTCGGGTACCGCGGATCCAGCATGTCCAGATGCTCCAGGAGCAGGCCGCTGATCGCCCAGTCGCGGTACCACTTGCGGTCCGCCGGGATGAGGTACCACGGGGCGTGCGCCGTCGAGCAGCGCTCGAGTGCGATCTCGTACGCCTCCTGATAGGCGGGCCACAGGGCGCGCTCGTCGATGTCGCCCGGGTCGAACTTCCAGTGCTTGTCCGGGGCGTCGAGGCGTCGGAGCAGGCGGCGGCGCTGCTGTTCGTACGAGATGTGCAGGAAGCACTTGATGACGGTGACGCCGTCGTCGGTCAGGCTCTGCTCGAAGTTGTTGATACGGCCGTAGCGGCGGCCGAGATCGCTGGGCGGGACCAGTTCGTGGACGCGGGCGATCAGGACGTCCTCGTAGTGCGAGCGGTCGAAGATGCCGATCTCGCCGGGTGCGGGGAGCGCCTGCGAGATGCGCCACAGGAAGGGGTGGTCCAACTCCTCGGGGGTGGGCGTCTTGAAGGCCTTGATGCGGCAGCCCAAGGGGTTGAACTGGCCGATGACGTGCTTGACCGTGCCGCCCTTGCCGCTGGTGTCCATGCCTTGCAGGACAAGCAGGACGCGACGGCGGTCGCCCGCGGTGCTCGCCGCGTGGAGCCGCTCCTGGAGGTCGGTGAGCCGTTCACCCATCTGGGCGGTGGCCAGGATTCCGGCGGCCTTGTCCACCGGCCGGCCGGGGGTCGCGTCGGCGGCGTACGAGGCGAGGTTCACGCGCTCGCCTTCGGGGACGCGGAGCAGGTCGCGCAGCGGGGACGGGGGCGTGGACGTCTTGCGGTTCTTCTTGCCGACGCCTTTGCCGTCCTTGGCGCCTTTCGCGTCCTTGCCCCGCTTCTTCCGGTCCTTCTTGTCCTTGGCCACTGGGCGGCCCCTTCCTCCCTGTCCCTCGATGGTGGGCCGGGGGACACGAGCCCGCCAGCCGGGCCTGCGGGGGCCCTGTAAAGCCGTGCGCGGCCACCCGTGCCGCCGGAAAGCCCGGTGGCCGTGCGGGGCGCGTTCTACGATGAGCACCGCGGATCACCACGGGGAACATGCGGATCACCACGGGGAAGGGGCCGGCACGTGGAGGTCAACCTCACGTTCGGCGACGAAACACCGGACGGCGACGGGGAAGGCGGGCCCGGCGACGGATCCGCGGCATCCGTCCTCTCGCTGTACCGCTGGCTGGTGGCGGAGCCCGAACTGCGCGGCCACGCACGGCTGTCCACCAGGGCACGGCACGCGGCGCCGGGGACCATGGGCGACGGCCTGGACCTCGTCAACGTCGTCCTGGCCAACAGCATCGCCCTGGGCGGCCTGGTCACCGCCGTCGCCGCCTGGCGGGGATCGCGTCCGCGCCCGCCGCAGGTGCGGCTCGAACGGGACGGTGTCGTGATCACCCTGCAGGACAGTTCGCCGGAGACCGTCGAACAGGTGCTGCGGCTCTGGAACGAGGGCACGGGACCGGCCCCCGCCCCGGCGGACGGAGATGACGAGTAACCGTGGCGCTGCTGTCGGATCCGGCCCGCTCCGAGGCCGTACTGGTCGGTGTCCACGACTACACCCGCCTGGACGACCTGCCCTCCGTGGCCCGCAACCTGCGGGGGCTGCGGCAAGCGCTGACCGACCCCACCGTGTGGGGGCTGTCCGACGACGCGTGCACGGTACTGCCCCAGCCGGACAGCGCCGGCCAGGTCCTCGACGTGGTCCGGGAGCGTGCGCACCGGGCTCTGGACACCCTGATCGTCTACTACGCCGGGCACGGCCTGATGGACCCGCACACCGAGGAGCTGTACCTGGCCCTGCCCGACTCGGACGGCGAACGCGAGTACACCTGGCTGCGGTACGAGTACCTGCGCAGGGCCGTGCTCGATCCGCGGGCCCGCGCCCGCAGCACGGTGCTGATCCTCGACTGCTGTTACAGCGGGCGGGCCCTGGTCGGCAAGATGAGCGCGAGCGCGCACCTCGCGGACCAGGCAGTGGTCGACGGGACGTGCGTGCTCGCGTCCTGCGCCGAGACCCGCCCCGCGCTGTCCCCGCCCGGCGAGACGTACACCGCGTTCACCGGCGAACTCCTCACCACCCTCACCGAGGGAGTCGTGGGCAAGCCCGACCCGCTGGACATGGACACCCTCTACCGTGACGTGCGCCGCGCCCTGACCAGCAAGTCCCGCCCAGTGCCGCAGCAGCGCAACCGCAACCTCGGAGGCGACATCGCCATCGCCCGCAACCGGGCGGCGACCCGCGGTGCCGTCCCCCGGCCCGAACGGCGGCCCCTGGACATCCTGCAGCGGGAGGCCGAGGAGCGGCTCAAGCGGACCGAGCGGCGGGCCGAGCAAATGCGCCTGGAGAGCGCGGAGTTGCGTCAGGAGGCGGAGCGGCGCGCCCGCGAGACCGTCGAGACCGCGCAACGCCTCGCGTCGGCCGTGGCGGCCGTGCCCGACCCCGCCTTCGCACCGTTCTGGTACGCGGTGCCGGACGCGCGCCCGCTGATGGGCGCGGACGGGTCGTTGCAGCCGGTGGCGGAGCTCGCACCGGGCGTCTGGTATCTGGCGGCCGAACAGCGCGGCACGGCGTACGTCACCTTCACCCAGGAAGGCTTGCGCGGCTTCCTGCTCGACACATCGGGCATCGAGCGGGGGAACAGCGAGAAGTCCGACACGCAGGCGCTGAAGTCGCACGGCGGCAGCGACACGGCGTCGAGACGGCGCACCGAGCGGACCGTGCGCGAGGCGCGGCGACTGGCCGACGCGGTGAGCGCCTCGCCCGATCCGGACTTCGAGCCCTTCTGGTTCGCGGTACCGGTCGCGCGCCCGCTGATGAGCGCGGAAGGCGACTTCGAGCAGGTGGCCGAGTTGCGACCGGGTGCGTGGTATTTGGCGGGTGCGCGAAGGGGTGAGGCGCTTCTCGCGCAATCCCAGGACGGCTTGCACGGGTTCCTGCTCGACACGTCGGGCATCCAGCGGGGTATCAGCGACATGCCCGGCGAGGCGGGCGGCGCGTTCGATCCGGACTTCGAGCCCTTCTGGTTCGCGGTGCCGGTCGCGCGCCCGCTGATGAGCGTGGAAGGCGACTCCGAAGTGGTGGTGGCTGAGCTGCTCCCCGGCACGTGGTACCTGGCGATCGCGCGCCGGGGCGAGGCGCTCCTCGCGCTGGCCCAGGACAGCCGGCGGGGGTTCTTGTACGACACGTCGGGCATCCAGCGGGGCTGACCGCCGCCCGCGCCCTGCCCCTGCGCGAACCATTGACATCCCAACCGGGCGCAGAGAAGCTCCATCACGCCCGTGTTAACGCTAACACCGGGCTGGGACACACCTGGGGGAGCCGCCCATGTCAGGTAGTCGTCACCTCCTTCGTGCGGCGCCAGGTGCCTCGCTCGACCGTCGGGCCCTCCTCGCCGCGGCCGCCGCGGGAGCCCTCGCCACGGCCTGCGGAACCGCCGACGGGCAGCCTCCCGGCGAGGTCGCCGTGCTCGGTGACAGCGCCGCCTGGGAGAAGCCGATGGCCGCCGCGGGGGCCGCGATGAAGGCGACGGCGGGGCTGCGGCTGGTACCCGAGGTCAATCCGTCCCTGGAGTCGTTCGAGCAGGTCGTCAAGTCCTCGCTGCGCACCAGCAAGACGCCGGACATGCTCAAGTACTGGTCGGGCTACCGGCTCCAGGACCTCGCCCGCACCGGCGGCATCGTCGACCTGACCCGGCAGTGGGACAGCGCCGTCGGCAGAGGCCACGTCGACGCCTCGTTACGGGAGGCGTTCACCTACCGGGGGCGGGTCTACGGCCTGCCGATGAACCTCGCGTACTGGGTGTTCTTCCACAACATCGAGGTGTTCGAGGAACATCGCCTCCAAGCACCCGAGACCTGGGACGAGTTCCTCACGACCTGCGAGCGGCTCAAGAAGAGCGGGATCACTCCGCTGCACGGCTCGGCGGCCGACCGCTGGCCCTCCTTCATCTGGTTCCAGGAGATCCTCAGCCGCCAAGACCCGCGGTTCTACGAGGACTTGATGAACGGCCGCGAACGCTACACCGACCCGCGCGCCGAACGCGCCCTGCGCACCCTGGAGTCCTTCTTCGACAAGGACTGGTTCACCCCCATGGACATGAGCCACGCCGACGCCGCCGCGGCCGTCGTGCACGGCAAGGTCGGGATGGTGCCCTGCGGCACCTGGCTCGGCTCGACCCTCGTGGGCGCGGGCGCGAAGCCGGGCAAGAACCTCGGGGCCTTCGTGCTGCCCATGGCGGACCCGAAGGCCCGCCCCTGCGTGATCTTCGAGTCCAGCGCCCTGGTCGCCACCGTCAAAGGGCCCGACAGACAAGAGGCGCTGAAGGCGGCCGGCCACTGGCTTCACCCCGCCGTCATGAAGGCCTTCTCGCACAGCCTCCAGGACGGTTGCCCCAACCCCGAGGTCGAGCCCCCGAACCCGGTGATCGCGGGCCTGGCGAAGAAGGTGCGGGGAGACAGGCTCTGGCTGCTCAACCGCTTCTGGGAACAGGGCCCGCCCGAGCTGGTCGAGGCGACCGTCGACGACCTCGCCGGGTTCCTGCTGAACCCCTCGTCGGCGCGCAAGACACTTCGGACCATGCAGGACCGCGCGGACGAGGCATGGCGGGTATGGCGGGAGGCGGAGGAGACATGACCGGGACCGCGTCCCACGCCCCGCACACCGCGAAGCCCGTACGCCCGCGCCGCCGCGTCCGGTCCCGCACCCCGCACCAGGCCGCCCGCGGCAACGGCAGGCTCGGAGGCCCGCTCACCGCACTGCCCTGGGCGCTGCCCGCCTTCGCCTTCGTCGGCGTACTGCTCGTCTATCCCTTCTTCCGCAGCGTCTACGACAGCTTCTTCGACGACAACGGCTTCACGAGCAGTTTCACCGGACTCGACAACTACGCACGGCTCGCCGACGACCCCGTCTTCGGCCGGTCGCTGCTCAACACCCTGATGTGGGTGGCCGGAACCCTGCTCCTGCCCGTCCTGGCGGGCCTGCTCATCGCCGTCGCCACGCACGGGATGCGCTTCGGCTCCATCGCCCAACTGGTGATCGTGCTGCCGTACGCCATCTCCGCCGCCGCCACGGCGGTCCTGTGGAACTTCATGCTGACGTCCGACGGCGCGGTCAACCAGGTGCTGCGCGCAATCGGCCTCGACTCATGGGCGCAGACCTGGCTCATGGAATGGCCGCAGAACACCCTCTCGATGATCGTCGCCAGTACCTGGCAGGCCACCGGGCTCAACGTCGTCCTCTTCGCGATAGGACTGCGGGCCATCCCCCGAGACACCGTCGAAGCCGCGCGGCTGGACGGCGCGAGCGGCTGGCGGATGTTCCGGTACGTCACGCTGCCCCAGCTGCGGGCGGTGACGGTCGTCGTGGTCGGGATGGCCGTCGTGAACAGTCTCAAGGCGTTCGACATGATCTGGATCCTCACCAAGGGCGGCCCCTCCCGCTCCTCCGAGACCCTCGCCCTGAGCATGTACCGCGAGGCGTTCCGGCTCTTCCACATCGGCTACGGCTCCGCGATCGCCCTCGTCCTCTCGGTGATCGTCGTCGCCTCCTCCTGGATGTACCTGCGCCGCCAGATGCCCGAGGCCGACTCGCGCGCCGCCACCGCCAAGGCTTGAGGAGGCTCCCCATGGGTCGCACCGTGCGCCATCTCTTCGTCGCCGGATGCGTGCTGCTCTGGCTCATCCCGCTGTATCTCCTCGTGGTCAACGCGCTGACGCCCGCGGCCGAGTACACGGGCAGGCCCGACTGGACCGTCCAGGGCTTCGACCTCGTCGTGAACATCAAGACCGCCTGGAACGTCGCGGGCATCGGCGACAGCTTCCAGGCCTCGCTGCTCTACGCCGTGGTGTGCGGCCTGGCCGCGGTCCTCGTCGCGGCCATGGCGGCGTTCGCCGTCGTCGTCCTGCCCATCCCCAGGCCCGCGTTCTGGTTCTGGCTGATCTACTCCGGCACGCTCTTCCCGCTGCAGATGTTCCTCGCACCGCTCTTCGGCCTGTACGCGGACACCAACCTGTACGACACGCGGCTCGGGCTCATGCTGATCTACTCCGCGTGGGCGGTGCCGTTCGCGTTCTTCCTGATCCGCAATCAGATGACCACCATGCCGCCCGAGTTGACCGAGGCGGCGCTCATCGACGGCGCGTCCTTCCGGCGGATCTTCTGGCGCATCCACGTACCACTGATGAAGGCGGGGCTCGGCGCGGCGTTCCTCTTCCAGTTCACGGCCGTCTGGAACGACCTGCTGCTGGGCATCACGCTCAGCCGCAGCCCCGACGTCCAGCCGGTGATGGCGGCCCTGACCACCCTCAACAACGCCTACGCCTCGACAGGGCCGCCCGTCATCCTGGCCGGCGCGCTGATCGTCTCCGTACCCACGCTCCTCCTCTTCCTGGTGTTCCGCGGCCTGTTCCTGCGCGGCGTCACCGCCTCCGCCCGCTGACCCGCCCCTCCCCGGGAGAACCGCATGACGACACGGGCCCTCGTCCGCACCACCGACTGGGACAACGACCGGATACGCGACAGCCTGCGCTCCTGCGTCATCACCGCGGAAGGCAGCCTCGGCGGCAGCGCCCTGAGAGTGACGCAGGAGCCGCTGCTGCGCAGGGCGACGGACGGCGACGGTCTCACGCAGTCACTGCGGGTCGAAGCGGTCAACGGGTCGCCCCTGCCCGCCCAGTTCACCGTCC
Source organism: Streptomyces sp. NPDC050147 (assembly GCF_040660195.1). Lineage (NCBI taxonomy): Bacteria > Bacillati > Actinomycetota > Actinomycetes > Kitasatosporales > Streptomycetaceae > Streptomyces > Streptomyces sp. NPDC050147. The sequence continues at coordinate 64,387 of NZ_JBFALJ010000015.1, forward strand.
GTACCGCGTCCGGGGCCGCACTGCCCGTCGAGCGGCTCGCCGGTCCCGGCGGCTCCGTACGCCTCATGGTGCCCGCCGTCGACACCGAGACCCGCCTCACGCTCTGCCTGCCGGACAGCGCCGAAGGCGTCGACGTACGGCTCACCCCGCAGCGCCGGTGGACCCTGCACCTGATCCACCACTCCCACCTCGACATCGGCTACACCGACCCCCAGGGCCATGTCCTCGCCGAGCACCTCTCCTTCCTCGACTCCTGCCTCGAGCTGATCCGGGCCACCGACGACTGGCCCGCCGAATCCCGCTTCCGGTGGTGCGTCGAGTCGCTGTGGTCATTTCGGCAGTGGGCCGACGCCCGCCCCGCCGAGCAGGTCGAGGAGTTCGTGCGCCGCGTGCGTGAGGGACGTATCGAGCTGACCGCGCTGCCGTTCAACCTGCACACCGAGACCTGCTCCACGGACGAACTGCACGAACTGCTCCGGCTCGCGCACGACGTCCGCGACCGGCACGGCGTCACGTTCACCTCCGCCATGCAGACCGACGTGCCGGGGGCGGTCGTCGGCCTGGTCGACGCGCTGGCCGCCGCCGGAGTCAAGTACCTGTCGGTGGCGCACAATTGGGCGGGACGCTCCGTGCCCCACCTGGTCGGCGGCGAGAAGCTCCCCCGCCTCTTCCGATGGCGCGCCCCCAGCGGCAACAGCGTCCTCGTCTGGGTCACCGACACCCCGCACGGCCTCGCCTACATGGAGGGCCCGCTGCTCGGCTTCGACACGCGTTACGCGGACGTCGACGACCTGCTGCCCGCCTATCTGACCTCCCTGGCCACGAACCCGTACCCCTACCGCGGCGGCATCTTCGGCTGGGCCATGGACCAGGCCGAGGTCAAGCGCGAGCCCTACCCCTGGGACGTGCTCCACCTGCGCGTCCAGGGCAAGTTCGGCGACAACGCGCCGCCCCGCCGCGTCATCGCCGACACCGTCCGCCGCTGGAACGAGACCTGGGCCTTCCCCCGGCTGCGGCTCTCCCGCAACGAGGACTTCTTCACCGACGCCGAGGCCAGGCTCGGCGACGCCATCCAGACGTTCGAAGGCGACTGGACCGACTGGTGGGTCGACGGAGTCGGCTCCGGCGCGCGACCGCTGTCCCTGGCCCGCACCGCCCAGTCCGTGGTCGCCGACGCCCAGACCATCGGCACGTTCGCAGGACTCCTCGGCGCCACGGGGGCGGAGGAAGACAGCACGGACGCGGCCGGGGTCTACGAGGCGGTGTCGCTCTTCGACGAGCACACCTGGGGCGCCGGCGACCCGTGGACCCATGGTGACGAGGGCGGCCACTGCGGTGAACACCAGTGGCACTGGAAGTACGGACAGGCGATGCGCGCGCACGACGACGGGAACGCGCTGCTCGGCAGGGCGAGCGCCCGCCTCGGGCAGCGGCTGGCGGTGGCGCCGGGCGCGGCGGCCACCTACCACGTGATCAACACCTGCTCCTGGCCGCGCACGGACGTCGTACGGATCTTCCTGCCCGAGAGCAGCGTGCCGCTCGAGCAGCCGGTGGCCGTGCACGACGCGCGCAGCGGTCGCCGGATCGCCCACGAGGAGGAGCCGCAGACCAACGACGAACACCGGGACGCCGGACGGTTCCTGGTGGTGCGCGTGGACCAGGTGCCGCCGGCGGGGTCGGTGCGCCTGGACATCACCGCCGCCGCGGCACGTTACGGCGACCGGACGGCGACCACGGTCGTGAAGGCCGCCACCGGCTGGAACCCCACCGGCGGCACCGAGCGCGAGGACCCCGCGCAGAGCGCGGCCGAGGCGCACGCCCGCGTGGAACCGACGCTCCTGGAGAACGAGCACCTCGCCGTCCGCGTGGACCTGGCCCACGCCTGCGTCGCCTCCGTCATCGACAAGGCGACCGGCCGCGAACTCGTCCGCCCGGACGCGACCGTGGGCTTCAACGGCTACATCCACGACAGCTACACCACCGCCGGCGCCTTCAACCACAACTCCAGCCGTACGACGGCGTCCGACCGGCTCGAACACCTCGGCGACCGCGCCGTAGCCCCGCCCGCCGCGCTGATCGCCCGCCGCTCGACCGCGACGACGGAATCGATCACGTACGAGACCCGTCCGGCCGGAGCCAACCGGCTGCGCACCACCCTCACCCTGCCCGTCGGCGTGCCACGTCTCGACATCGAGAACCGCCTCGACAAGGACGCGACGCTGCGCAAGGAGAGCGCCTACTTCGCGTTCCCCTTCGCCTTCGACGAGCCGGTCGTCCGCATGGAGGCCTCCGGGGGCCTGACGGGCAACACCCTTCCCGTGGTCCCGGGTTCCGCCCCGCACATGCGGGCCGTGCGCCGTTGGGTGACCCTCGCCGACGACGGGCTCGCGGTGGCCTGGTCCACCCAGGACGCGCCGCTCGTGCAGTTCGGCAACATCGCGCTGCCGTACGCGCCCTTCCCCAAGACCATGGGCCACGACGAGCCCGCCACCGTCTTCTCCTGGATCCACAACAACCTGTGGGACACCAACTTCCCCAGCGAGCAGGGCTTCGAGTTCACCTACCGCTACAGCCTGGCCTGCGGCCCGACGGCCGACGGGCTCGGCCCTCGGACGGCGGCGGCATGGAGCCGCCCGCTACGGGCCGTGCGGGCCAGGGGAGCCGAGGGCGGCGGACAGGGCGGCGAGCAGGCGTCACTCGCCTTCGTCGACCTCGGGGACGCGCGGGTCCGCCTGGTCGGCTTCACCACACCGGGGCCCCGAGAGGTCCTGCTCCGGCTGCAGTCCTTCGCGGAGGAGCCGGTGGCCTGTCCGGTACGGATCCACTTTCCGGTCGCGGCGGCGCGCGGCGCGGACTACCTGGGCACGGCAAGCGGTGAACTGGCGCTTACAGACGGCACGTTGTCCGTCGACATACCTGCCCTCGGCACGACCGCGGTGCTGTTGACACGTCCCTGAAGCCCCGCAGAAAGAACCCCGCACGAAGGAGCACGCGTGTACCGGCTCGACCCGCGTTACCCCCCGGCACCGGGGACCGTACTGACCGGCGGCTGGGAGGCCGTAGCCGCCCAACTGCCGTCCGACCCCGCTGTCGTGGCCGTCGAGGGGCCACCGGCCGCCGACTGGGAGACCATCGCGGCGCGGCTCACCGCCGCATGCCCCCTGCCCGTACGCACCCTCGACATCCGTACGCGCTACGCGCCCCCGGCCGACGTGCGGCGCCGCACCATGAGCGCACCGGACACCGACGACCCCTCCTACTGCAAGCTCGCGGAGAACCCCCTCGCCGACCTGTTCGACGAGCTCCCACAGGACGACGGCGACCTGGAGGGGCTGCTGCTCGTGTACGGCCCCGGTGCCTCGCTGGTCCTGCACGACGTGCTCTGGTACGCCGACCTGCCCAAGCGGTACGCGGAGTCCGCGGTGGCGGCCGGGGAAGGGAGGAACCTCGGACTGCCGCGCGAACGGGCGGAGTTGAAGCGGCTCTTCTACGTGGACTGGCCGATGCTGGACCGCCACCGTGACGCGCTCGCCGGTCGGCTCGACGGCTGGGTGGACGTGCAGGACCCCGGGCGGCCGGTGTTCCTCGACGGGGAAGGCCTCCGGGCCAGCTACGCCGAGCTCGCGCGGCGCCCCGTGCGCACCAGGCCGTTCTTCAACTCCACCCCCTGGGGCGGGCATTGGGCGCAGCGGGCGCTCGGGTTCAACCCCGGTGCGCGCAACACCGCCCTCGGCTACGAACTCATCGCTCCGGAGTCGGGCATCCTCATCGGGGACGGCCCCGAAGTGCAGGCGGAGGTCCCCTTCCAGCTCCTGTGCGTCCTGCACCCCGAGGAGGTGCTCGGACCGGAGGCGCACGCCCGCTTCGGCACGTCCTTCCCGATCCGCTTCGACTACCTGGACACCGTGGGCGGCGGCAACCTGTCGGTGCACTGCCACCCCAAGGAGCCGTACATGCGGGAGCGGTTCGGCTGGCACTACACGCAGCACGAGACGTACTACATGACGCTCGGCAGCGCGGACACGCGTGTCTATCTGGGCCTGCGCGAGGACGCCGACCTCGGCCTCTTCCGCAAGGAGATCGAGGAAGCGGCCCACGACGGGGTGCCGATGGACCCCGCGGACCACGTCATGACGTTCCCCGCCGAACAGGGCAGGCTCTTCATGATCCCGGCAGGCACCCCGCACGCGAGTGGCGCCGGGAACCTGGTGCTTGAGATCAGCGCGACGCCGTACCTCTACAGCCTGCGCTTCTACGACTGGCTGCGGCCGGACGCCGACGGCAACCCGCGCCCCCTGCCCTATAAACACGGCCTGGCCAACCTGGAGACGCGGCGGCGCGGCGACGCCGTGACACGCGACCTGGTGCAGGAGCCGTACGTCCTGCGGCGCGGGGACGGCTGGCGCGAGGAACTGCTCGGCGCCCTGGACGAGATGTTCTACGAGGTGCGGCGCTACACGCTCGACGCGGGCGCCGTCGCAGCGGACGACACGGCGGGACGGTTCCACGTCCTGAACGTGGTGGAGGGGGACGCGGTCACCGTACGGACTTCGGCGGGGGAGCGGCACACACTGGCGTACGCGGAGACGTTGACGGTGCCCGCGGCGGTCGGCGGATACCGCCTTCAGGCGCGGGGCCCGGCGAAGGTGGTGAAGGCGCTCGTGCGGGACCGCCGTGCCGCGGGCGCGGGGCGCCCGTGAGAGCCGTCCTGGAGATCGGCGGCACCCATGTCACCGCCGCCCTGGTGGACCCGTCGCGCACGCGGGTGAGCCGCCGCGTCCGGCGGCCGCTCGACGCGCGGGGCGACACCGAGCACATACTCGGCACGGTCGTGCGCTGTGCCGGGGATCTCCAGGTGCCCGCGGGGCAGGTGTGGGGCGCGGCCGTTCCTGGGCCCTTCGACCACGAGAAGGGGATCGCCCGTTTCGAGGGCGTGGGCAAGTTCGACGACCTGTACGGCATCGACGTGCGCTCGGTGCTGCTCGACGGAGTGTGGCCGAGACCCGCGGACGTGGTGTTCCTGAACGACGCGCACGCGTTCCTGCTCGGGGAGTGGAGCGCGGGAGCCGCGGCCGGCCATCGGCGCTGTGTGGGGATCACCCTGGGGACGGGGGTGGGTTCGGCGTTCCTCGCCGACGGCGTGATGTGCCGGGAGGGCCCGGGAGTGCCGCCCGAGGGCCGCGTCGACCTGCTGCGCTGGTCCGGCGCGCCGCTGGAGCACACCGTCTCGCGGCGGGCGATCCTCGCCCGCTACGGCGGCGACCATGGCGTGGACGTGCGGGACATCGCCGTCCGCGCGAGGGAGGGCGAGCCGTGGGCCGCACAGGTCCTTGACGAGGCCCTCGCCGCCCTCGGTACTGTCCTCGCCCCGTGCGTACGGGACTTCGGCGCCACGGCGGTCGTCGTCGGCGGAGCCGTCGCGCTGTCCTGGGACCTGGTCGGCCCGGCCCTGCGCACCGGCTTCGGGGATACTCCGGTGATGCCGTGCCCCGGCACGCTGGGCGCGGACGCGGCGCTGATCGGGACGGCCGAGTATGTGAGGGCCGCCGGGCGGTGAGGCGAGCCCGCGATCCCCGGGAAAGGACACCTATGACGATGCCCGAACCGCGTCCCCCCATGGAGGGTGCGGCTACGCTGCGGGACGTCGCCGAACGGGTGGGCGTCAGTGCGATGACCGCCTCCAGGGCCCTGCGCGACGACCCGCGTGTGCTCCCGTCCACCCGGGAACGCATCCGCGCCGCGGCGGCGGAGCTCGGCTACCGGCCCAACGAAGTGGCCCGCAGCCTGCGCCTGGGACGTGGCACAGGACTGGTCGGACTCGTCGTCACGAATCTGGCCAACCCCTTCTACTCGCGGTTCGCCCTCGGGGTGGACTCCGTCATCGCGGGCGAGGGCTTCAAGACCGTCATCGGGAACACCGGCCAGGACCTGGACAGCGAGCGCGAACTCGTCGCCGACCTGGTGGCTCGCCGCGTCGACGGCATCATCGCCGTCCCCGCCGCGGCCGATCAGCGCCATCTCGCAGCCGCGGCCGCCGACGGCGTACCCGTGGTGCTCGCCAGCAGGCCGCCCGAAGGGTTCGAGGCCGACTGCGTCCTGGTCGACGACTTCGGCGGTGCGCGCGCCGCCACCGCCCGGCTGATCTCCCGGGGCCACCGCCGGATCGGCTTCCTCGGCTCACCGCCCGCCGTCTACACCGGCACCGAGCGCCTGCGCGGGTACGCCGCCGCCCTCGCCGCGCATGGCATCCCCTTCGACGAGGACTACGTACGGCAAGGACAGACCGAACCGCGCGAGGCCCGGCGCGCCGCAGCCGGGCTCCTGGCGCTGCCCGAGCCGCCCACCGCGCTGTTCTGCTCCAACAACCGCAACACGATCGGTGCGTTCCGCGCGCTGCGCGCGTCCGGCACCGACACCGCGCTCGCGGGCTTCGACGACTTCGAACTGGCCGACGCGCTCGGGCTGCCGCTCACCCTCGTCGCGTACGACAGCGACGAACTCGGCCGGGTGGCGGGCAGGCTCCTCGCCGACCGGATGCGGGGGAGGGAATCGAACTCGGCGAGGGAGCCGGCGCCGGGTCCGGCGCGGCGCGTCGTGACACCCACCAGCCTGGTGGAGTACGGCAGTTGACGGACGCTACGGCTGACCGCCCGGTGCCGCCTCCGTCTCGGCGCCCGCGCGGCGGCGTTGGCGCGAAGCTCGCAGGTTCGCGGCGTTCCCGCAGTCGCGGGTGGAGTGCCAGACCCCGCTGTTGTTGCGGGAGCGGTCGTAGAACGCCGTGGCGCAGCGTTCGTTGCGGCAGATCTTCAGGCGCCGCCACTCTCCGGTGGTCTGCGCGAGCAGCGCCTCGCACAGCACGGCTGACGTCAGCCAGCGCCAGCCCTCGCCCTCCGGCTCGGTGGTCAGGGCGGCGTCGCCGTGCAGGTTGACCTGGAGGGCGCATGAGGTGAAGCGTGCGGTCTCGCCGCTGGTCGTGCCGCACCGGGAGAGCAGCGCCCGGCGCAGCTGTTCGCGCAGCTGCCGCAGCTTGGGCAAGTCCTCTTCGGTGAGGGTGAGCCGCACCGCCGAGCGCCCCGTCTTCCCGGCCCAGGTGGGCAGCGCGACGGACACCCAGTCCTGCGCGGCGGCCACGTCCCCGAGCAGATCGGCCTCCGGGGCGTGGCCGGTCGGTGCGGTGTTCAGGATGTCCTGCACGAGCCCCAGGCCGCCGGGAACGGCGGTGGGGAAGTAGCGCTCGGTGGCAGGCCAGGTCATGCGCATATCGTACGCGACCCGGGGCGACAGCAGCGTATGGCCTTAGCTGCTGTCGCCCCACCTGCTGTGTTCATGGCCGTGGGCTCAGACCAGGCTCTTCAGCAGCGACTTGTCGAACGGCAGCGCGTCGGCGAGCCGGCTCTCCAGGGCCTTGGCCGCCCACTCCGGATCGGCTATGAGGGCGCGCCCCACCGCCACCAGGTCGAACTCGTCCCGCTCCAGGCGCTCGACCAGCGGCTCGATGCCCGTCGACGCGGACGGCGCCGCCCAGCCCTTGGGCCCGATGAACTCCTGGTCGAGGCCGACCGAGCCGACGGTGACCACGGGCTTGCCGGACACCTTCTTGACCCAGCCCGCGAGGTTGAGGTCGCTGCCTTCGAACTCCGGCAGCCAGTAGCGGCGCGTGGAGGCGTGCAGTACGTCGACGCCCGCGTTCACCAGCGGTGTGAGCAGGCGCTCCAGCTCCTCGGGGGAGTGGGCGAGCCGCGCGTCGTAGCTGCCGGCCTTCCACTGCGAAAGTCGGAAGAAAATCGGGAAGTCGGGCGAGACGGCCGCGCGCACGGCCGCGACGAGCTCGGCGGCGAAACGGGTGCGGGCCTCGATGTCGCCGCCGTAGCCGTCCGTACGCCGGTTCGTGCGCTCCCAGAGGAACTGGTCGATCAAGTAGCCGTGCGCGCCGTGCAGTTCCACGCCGTCGAACCCGATGCGCTCGGCGGCGGCCGCGGCGTCGGCGAACGCCCGGATCACGTCGGCGAGGTCCTCGGCCGTCAGGGCGCTGCCCTTCGGCTGACCGTCGAGGTCGATCCCGGAGGGGCCCGCCGCGGGGGCGGACGGCACCGGGCCCTTGCCCTCGTCGCGGGTGATGCCGACGTGCCACAGCTGAGGAATGATCTTCCCGCCCGCGCCGTGCACGGCGTCGACCACCTTGCGCCAGCCTTCGAGGGCGTCGTCTCCGTAGAAGCGCGGGACCCGGTCGCTCGTACCGGCCGACGCGTGGTCGACGTACGTCCCCTCGGTGATGATCAGGCCGACACCGGCGGCGGCCCGCCGGGCGTAGTACTCCGCCACGTCCGCGCCCGGCACGCCGCCCGGTGAGAACTCCCTGGTCATGGGGGCCATCACGATGCGGTTGGGCAGGGTGAGGCTGCCGACGCTGAAGGGGCGGTCGAGGGTCTGGGGGGTGCGCGCGGTCTGCGACGCCGAGGTCATGCGTCCTCCTGGCGGGGAATGAGGGAACGATCTCCTGCGATCGATGACGTAAGCGTACGCGCTTTGCTCATGTCGCTTGCGGGAGGGTCGGACGGGGCGACAATGGAGGTGCCCGGCTGAGAACTGAGGGCGGAGACCGGAGGCCGGCGGGCAGGGACCGGCGGGCAGGGGGCATCACCGTCCATGATCGGAGTCGACGTTGCTGTTCACGCGTGACGCACTGACCGGCATCGCGTCCGGCGAGATCGATCTGGCCTTCCGGCGCTGGCGCAGGCCGGCCGTGCGGCCCGGCACCGAGCTGCGTACCGAAGTCGGTGTGCTGGTGATCGGCGAGGTGGAGATGGTGCCGGAGACGGCGGTCACCGACCGCGATGCGCGCAGGGCGGGCTTCGCCGACCGGGAGCGGCTGCTCGCCGGTCAGCGGCCGGGCGAGGACCGACGGCTCTACCGCATCGGCGTCCGCCTCGCCGGTGACGATCCGCGCATCCGGCTGCGACAGGACACCGACGTGTCCGCCGCCCGACTGGACGAGATCGTCGCGGAGCTCGGTCGCGTGGACGCCGGGAGCCGGCGCGGGCCATGGACCACACAGGTGCTCGAACTGATCGCCGGCCAACCGTGCGTGAGCGCGGCCGAGCTGGCCGCCCAGGTCGGCAGGGAGAAGCTGCCCTTCAAGGCGGACGTGCGCAAGCTCAAAGAGCGCGGCCTCACCGAGTCCCTGGCGACGGGGTACCGGCTCTCGCCGCGCGGGATGCTGGTCCTCGGCCGTCTGCGGGCCTCGGGCCAGGGCTGACGGAACCTCACCGCGGGCGACGGAAAAGCCCCGTGGCGACGTGCACTGGGCGGACGAGGCCTCCCTCGACGTGCTGCGGTTCCTGGTACGCCGTGTGGACCGGATGCCCGCGGTCTCTGTGCTGACCTTCCGCGACGACGAGTTGAGCCGCGAACACCCCCTGCGGCATCTCCTCGGCCAGGTGTCGAGGGCCGCGCGCGTGCACCGCGTCCCCCTGCCCCGGCTGTCCCGCGACGCGGTGCGCACCCTGAGCGCGGTGAGCCGCCGACCTCATCAAGCGCTGGACCGTCGACTACTTCGACGCCCTGCACCCGTACTCGGCGGGCGGCGCCTACGTGAACATGATGATGGAGGAGGGGCAGGAGCGAGTCCGGGCGAGCTACCGCGACAACTACGCACGCCTTGCGCGGGTCAAGGCCGCGTACGACCCGGACAACGTCTTCCGTCTCAACCAGAACATCGATCCCGACCCGCGCGGCCCCGCGTAACCCGGGCGGCCCGCCCGCCGGGCCCCCGGGCCGAGGCGGCCGTAGCGTGGCGGCCATGTGCTGGAGCGCGACGGCCGATCTCGTGGCGGGCGTGGGAGTGGCCGCCGTGGGGGTCGCCTGCGTGACCCGCGCGGCTCGCGGTGGCCGCCCGCGCGATCTGCCGATCGCCGCGCTGCCACTGCTGCTCGGCGCCCATCAGATCATCGAGGCCGAGGTCTGGCGGGGCGACGGCGGCACGGGGCCCGCCACCGTCGCCTGGGCCGTGATCGCGATGCCGCTGCTCGCGCTGTGGCTGCCCGTGGCGGTGCTGTGCGCGGCCCCGCCGAGCGCCCGCCGCCGCCTGCTGATCCCCCTCGCGGCGGGCGTCGCGACGGCGGCGGCGCTCTCCTACTGCCTGGCGACGCGCACCGTGACGGCCGAGATCCGCGGCCACACGGTCGGATACGCGCTCGGCCTGCCCGAGCCCGAGCTGATCATCGCCGGATACCTGATCGCCACCGTCGGCTCCCTGCTCCTCTCCGGCGACCGGGGCCTGATCCTCTTCGGCGTCCTGGTCGCCGTCGGGGCGGCGGTGTGCGTACTGCTGTGGCGGCGCGAGTACATCTCCACGTGGTGCGCGTTCGCGGCGGTGTGCTCGGTGTTCCTGTACTTCTGGGTCAGAAGGCGTTCTCGTCCAGTTCCAGGGCGGTCCGGTCCAGGCTCTCCAGGAGCGTGAACTGGGCGTCCGTCTTGGGCAGCTCATGGCGGAAGAAGTAACGGCAGGCGGCGCGCTTGCCCGCGTGGAAGTCCTCGGTGCCGGGTTCGGCCGCGAGCAACTGTTCCAGCCACATCCAGGCGACGACCACGTGCCCGACCGCTTCGAGGTAGACGCTCGCGTTGGCGAGCGCCGTCTGCGGGTCACCGGTCGACCAGAGCCGCCGGGTCGCGCTCACCACACGCTGTACGGACGCTTCGAGCGAGGCCGCGTACACCGCGGCGTCACCGCCTGCCTCCGACGCGCGGGCGGTCGTACGCGCGATGCGCTCGCCGAGCAGCCGAAGACCCGCGCCGCCTTCCATGATCACCTTGCGGCCGAGCAGATCGAGGCCGTGGATGCCGTGCGTGCCCTCGTGGATGGGGTTGAGGCGGTTGTCGCGGTAGAACTGCTCGACGTTGTACTCGCGCGTGTAGCCGTAGCCGCCGTGCACCTGGATCGCGAGATTGTTGGCTTCCAGGCACCACTGCGACGGCCAGCTCTTGGCGATCGGGGTGAGCACGTCGAGCAGCAGTTTGGCCTCGTCGCGCTCCTGCGGCGATGTGCCGGTGTGCTGCTCGTCGAGCAGCCGCCCGCAGTACAGGTTGAGCGCCAACGCGCCCTCCACATAAGCCTTCTGGGCGAGGAGCATACGGCGTACGTCGGCGTGCTCGATGATCGGGATCTGCGCCGACGCGGGGTCCTTCGCGGCGAGCGGCCGGCCCTGCGGGCGCGTGCGCGCGTAGTCCAGGGCGTGCAGATAGCCGGTGTAGCCGAGCGCGGTGGCGCCGAGGCCCACGCCGATCCGGGCCTCGTTCATCATGTGGAACATGTACGCGAGCCCGCGGTTCGCCTCTCCGACGAGGTGGCCGACCGCGCCCGGCTCACCGCCGGGGCGGTGCGCGCCCTCGCCGAAGTTCAGCAGCGTGTTCGTGGTCCCTCGGTAGCCCATCTTGTGGTTCAGGCCCGCGAGCACGACGTCGTTGCGCTCGCCGAGCGAGCCGTCGTCGCCGACCAGGACCTTGGGCACGATGAAGAGCGAGAGGCCCTTCACGCCGGGCGGGCCACCCGGAATCCGGGCGAGCACCAGATGCACGATGTTCTCCGAGAGCTCGTGCTCGCCGCCGGAGATCCACATCTTGTTCCCGAAGAGGCGGTACGTCCCGTCATCGCGCGCCTCGGCTCGCGTGCGCACATCGGCGAGCGAGGAACCGGCCTGCGGCTCCGACAGGCACATCGTCCCCAGGAAGCGGCCCTCCACCATGGGGCGTACGTAGGTGTCGATCTGCTCCTTGGAGGCGTGCGCGAGGAGCAGATTGGCGTTGCCCATGGTCAGGAAGGGGTACGCGGCCGTGCCGACGTTCGCCGCCTGGAACCACGCGAAGCAGGCCTGCGCCACCACGGCCGGCAGCTGCCCGCCACCGATCTCGTGGTCCATGGCGCTCGCCAGGAGCCCGGAGTCCCCGAAGACCCGCAGCGCCTCCTTGACCTCGGGGATGATGTGCACCCGCTCCCCGTCGAAGGTGGGCTCTTGGGCGTCGTTCTTCTTGTTGTGCGGGGCGAAGTGCCGCGTGGCGATCTGCTCGCTCAGATCGAGGGCGGCGTCGAAGGTCTCGCGGGAGTGGTCCGCGTACCGCTCCCGACCGGTGAGCGCGGGCACGTCGAGCCACTCGTACAGCAGGAAGTCGAGGTCACGACGGGACAGGAGCAGGGATGCCATGCGGATTCTCCATGCGGTGACGGCGGTACCGATGCCGGGGCAGGAAGCCCCGCAGACCCCGATACTAAGCGGTCGCTTATGGGGTTTGTCGAGGGCCGCCCCCTGGCGCCTGGCTCAGCCGACCGCGTCTGCCCGGAAGGTGGCCGTGTGCACCGCCTCGAACAGCGCGGTGACGTCCTGCCCGGTGAGCCCCGCCGACCGCGCCTGCTCCATCCACTGGGTCAGGGCCGTCTGCAGGGGCGAGTCGGGCCCCGCCTGGGGGCTGGCGAGTGAGCGGGTGATGAAGGTGCCCGCCCCCTGGCGGACCTCGGCCAGGCCCGCGCGCTCCAGCTCGCGGTAAGCCTTGAGCGTCGTGTTCGGGTTCACCTTGGTGGCCGCGGCGACCTGGGCCGCGGTGGGCAACCGGTCACCCTCCACCAAAGCGCCCATGCGCAGGGCCTGTTCGACCTGTCGCACGATCTGCAGGTACGTGGCCACGCCGCTGCGCCGGTCGATGCGGAATTCGACCACTGTCCCCACTCTCTGCTGGTTCACGGACACTTTACGTACGTACCGTCACCGGCGTCCTAGAGGGGCCGCCGCGAGGCCCACCACAGGATGAAGACCGCCACGACGGCGGTGGCGCCGAGCAGCAGCGCGGCGCCGGTCCACTGCATGCCCGGCATCTGGTCGTAGCCGAAGTACTCGACCACGTTGTCCACGATGCCGTGCTCCTTGATGCAGGCGTTCGTGGCCTTCTCGGTCTGCTCGGCGCACATGCCCCAGCCGTAGAGCTGTCCGTCCGCGCTCGCGATCCAGCGGTCCGCCTCCACCACGCTGCTGCTGTTGACGAGGGCAGGCGTGTCGGCGTTCAGCGGCCAGGTGATCAGGCGCGGGGTGGCGAGCTGGTCACGGAACATGCCCCAGGCCACCTGTACGGCCACGGAGAAGAAGAAGGTGGCCAGCATCGCCGGCAGCACCCTGCGCAGCAGCATGCCGATCGCGATGCCGCTGGTGGTGAGGAAGAGGGAGAGCGCCGTCAGCATGGGGCCCGTGTTGTCGAAGACCGAGCCCGAAAGCCATTCCGACAGGAGGAGACCGCGGTAGGGCTCCCACCACCAGAAGAACAGCGTGGCGAGCACGGCGGTGGACACCAGGACGAGCGACAGGCACCAGGTCAGCTTGGCCGCGAGCCAGCGGCGGCGCGGCACCGACTGCGTGGTGACCAGCTGCGCGGTGCCGTGTTCCTGGTCGCTCGCGATCAGCGGGGCGCCGAGGAAGACGCCGAGGACGACGGGCAGGACGCCAAGCGCCTCGGCGACGTACTCGTAACTCTGCGGGGCCGACTCCAGGCTGACGTCCTTGCCCGGCCAGCCCATCCGGGCGAGCATGTCGGCCATCTCGCCGCGTTCGTAGACGATCGTGGCCGCGCCGAGCACGACCAGGCCGACGATGATCCACGTGGTGGTGCGGTGCTGGCGCAGGACGAGCCAGGTGAGCCCGTGCAGCAGGCCGGGCTTCTTGGCGGGCTGCCCCGTGCGCGGCTGCTCGGTCAGGGTGGTGCTCATGCGGCGGCGATCCCCTCGGTCTCGATACGTGCGTCACGGGTGAACAGCGGCTCCGCGTCCGGTGAGCGCAGGTGGGCGAGCAGGACTTCCTCCAGGCTCGGCTCGGACACCTCCCAGTCCGGCGCCAGGGGGCCGCGGGGGCGGATGAGGGCACGGAACTGGCGCCCCTGGAGCCGGAATTCGACCACGGTGTGCGGGGCGAGGTCCGCGGGCGGCATCCCGTCGGGTGCGAGTCCGGTCACCAGGGTGTGGGCCGGGACCAGTTCCTCGGTGTCGCCCGCCATCCTCAGCCGGCCGTCCGCGATGACCAGGAGGTAGTCACACATGTCCTCCAGCTCGGCCAGCATGTGGGAGGACATCACCACGGTCGTGCCGCGTTCGACGGCCTCCGACATCAGCAGGGAGCTCATCTCGTCCCGGGCCAGCGGGTCGAGGTCGGCCATCGGCTCGTCCAGCAGCAGCAGATCGGGCCGCTTGCCGAAGGCGAGCGCGAAGGCGACGCGGGTGCGCTGGCCGCCGGAGAGCGTGCCGACCTTGGCGTTCATCGGGACGTTGCCGGAGCGCACGATCCGTTCGGCGGCGGCCATGTCCCAGCCGGGGTTGAGTTCGCTGCCCATGCGCAGCGTCTCGGCCACGGTGAACCGCTTGAACAGCGGCTTGTCCTGCGAGAGGAACGCGTAGCGGGGCATCGCGGCCGGGTCGTCCACCGGCACGCCGAAGACACGCAGATCGCCCTCGGTCGGGGTCACCAGGCGGGTCGCGAGCCCCAACAGGGTGCTCTTACCGGCGCCGTTGGGGCCCACCAGACCGCAGATCCGTCCTGCGGGCAACCGGAAGGAGCAGTCGCGCAGCGCCCAGCCGCGGCGATAGCGCTTGCCCAGGCCACGGGCCTCGAGCGCGGTCGCGCCCAAGGGTCCGACGGCCTCGGTGGGGTCGGCAAGGGTCATGTCCACGCGCGCCTCTCTCGATTCCATTAAACAATTAATGGAATCATGATCTGGGCGCGCCGACTCTGTCAAACAGGGCGCTACGGCACCGGCTTCGTCGTGGGTGCCGTGGCCTCGCGCTGGTGCGGGATCAGGCCGGGCGGCAGCTCGCCCTGCTGCACGTTCACCGTCCTGACCGGGGCGGGCACCCGGATGCCCTCGGCGCGGTAGCGCTGGTGGAGCTGCTTGATGAACTCGTGCTTGATGCGGTACTGGTCGCTGAACTCGCCGACGCCCAGGATCACCGTGAAGCTGATCCTGGAGTCGCCGAACGTGTGGAAACGCACGGCCGGTTCATGGTCGGGGAGGGCGCCTTCGACGTCCTTCATGACGTCCTCCACGACCTCGGTCGTGACGCGCTCGACCTGCTCCAGGTCGCTGTCGTAGCTGACACCGACCTGGACCATGATGGACAGGTCCTGCTCGGGGCGGCTGAAGTTGGTCATGTTGGTGCCCGCGAGCTGGGCGTTGGGGATGATGACGAGGTTGTTCGACAGCTGACGCACCACCGTGTTGCGCCAGTTGATGTCGACGACGTAGCCCTCCTCGCCGCTGCTGAGCCGGATGTAGTCGCCCGGCTGCACCGTCTTCGCGGCGAGGATGTGGACGCCCGCGAAGAGGTTGGCCAGGGTGTCCTGGAGGGCCAGGGCCACCGCGAGTCCGCCCACGCCGAGCGCCGTGAGCATCGGGGCTATGGAGACGCCGAGCGTCTGCAGGACGACGAGGAAGCCCATCGCGAGCACGACGACACGGGTGATGTTGACGAAGATCGTCGCCGAGCCGGCGACGCCCGACCGGGACTGCGCGAGGGACTTCACCAGGCGGGTGACCACGCGGGCCGCAGTCAGGGTCGCGGCCAGGACGAGCAGGGCGGTCAGCGTCATCGAGACGTTGTGGCCGGTCCTGGGGGTGAGCGGAAGAGCGGCGGCGGCGACGCCCGCGCCCGCGGTGATCGCCGCGCAGGGGACCAGCGTGCGCACGGCGTCGACGAGGACGTCATCGCCGCTCCACCGGGTCCTGCTGGCCCGTTCGCCCAGCCACCGCAGGATCATCCGCAGCAGCAGACCCGCCGCGATGCCGGCGGCCACCGCGATGCCGGCGGTGATCAGGTCGTGCCATGTGAGGGCTCGCTCCATCAGTTCCTTCTCCAGGTTGTGCGGGCGCGCCGGACATGTGTTCGCATCCGGCGTCGCGAGCGTCATCCTGCCCCATGGGTACGGCGCCGTTGCCGGGGGCCCGCACCCAGCTTGCCCTCAACTCACCGGGCCCGGGGCGCTCTCCGGCATCCCGCGCCGCATCACCTGACTTCAGGTTGCGAGGACGACCGCTTCCTGAGGTGCCATCAGGAGGGCGAGGCGTGACCCCGGCCCCGCGAAGGGGGTTCCCGGGCGGCCGGAGATATGCAAGTCTCCTCCCTAATCTCCGGGAGAGGCCGTTGACCCACTGGTCAACAGGGCTGCCCTGGCCTCGACATGAGGTGAAGAAGTGTTGCGGAACGGGACACGGGGGCACGATCTCGCCTCACTGCGCCGACTGAACACCACCGTCGTGCTGCGTGCCCTGCACCGCCGCAGCCCCCAGACCCTCGCCGAGCTCGCCGCCGGCACCGGACTCTCCCGGCCCACCGTGGAATCCGCCGTGGAGGAGCTGACCGCGCACGGCTGGGCGGGGGAGGCCGAGCGCGACGAGAGCGAGCGCGCGCCGGGGCGTCCCGCCCGGCGCTTCCGCTTCCGCGTGGAGGCGGGCCGCGTCGTGGGCGCCGACATCGGCCTGCACAAGATGGTGCTGCTCCTCGCCGATCTCGGCGGCACGGTGCTCGCCGTGCGGCGCGACGACATCGACCCGGAGCTGGGCGGAGCCCAACGGCTCGATCTCCTGCGCGAGGGCCTCGAAGCCTTCCTGGACGAGCACTCCGTACGGCGCGACGACATCCTCGCCCGCTGCGTGGGCGTACCCGGCGTCGTCGACGCGGGCTCCACCATCACCTCCCGCGTCATCCCCGAATGGTCCGGCGTCGACCTCGGGCGGCTCCTCGCCGACGGGGAGGCGGGGCACACCCTCGTCGAGAACGACGTGAACCTCGCCGTCCTCGCCGAGCGCTGGCAGGGCGCGGCCACCCTCGCAAGCGACGTCGTCTGCGTCCTGACCGGCCACCGCGTGGCGTGCAGCCTCACCATCGGCGGTCGACTGCACCGGGGGCGGCGCGGCGGCGCCGGCGAGCTCGGCCTGCTGCCGCTGCTCGGCATGAACACCGCGCAGGACGCGCTGGGGTGGAAGGGCGACCGGCGTCCGGGCGAGTCCGAGGTGGCCGCACTCGCCCGCGCCGCGGACACCGGTGACCCCAGCGCCCTGGCGGCCGTCGCGGACTTCGCCGACCGCATCACACCGGGCATCGCCGCGCTGGCCCTCGCCGTCGACCCGGAGCTGGTGGTGCTCACCGGCGGCGCGACTCCCCTCGGCGGCCATCTCGTGCCGCTGATCGAGGACAGGCTGCGCCCGCTGACCCTGCACGTGCCGCGCATCGCGCTGAGCACGCTCGGCGAGCAAGGTGTCGCGATCGGCGCCGTACGCAAGGCACTTGACCAGGTCGAATCCGATCTCCTGACGGATGCGGCGCCGTAGGACCGCGAAGAGATCCAGAACTCCCGAAGACCCCAGGATCCCCCAAGGACAGCCCGGAAGCGGAGGAGGCGCTCATGCGCAGGAGGACTCTGCTGTACGGAGCGATGGCGGCGCCCCTGCTCGCCGCCTGCTCCGGCCAGAGCGACGACGGCAAGGGGAGCGGTGGCCGTACCACCCTCTCGTACGGAGTGTGGGACGTGGCCCAGGTGCCGGGGCTGCAGAAGGTGATCGACGCCTTCGAGAAGGAGAACCCCGGCATATCCGTGCGCATGGAGCTCACGCCCTGGTCGAGCTACTGGACCACCCTCAAGACGTCGATGCGCGGCGGCACGGCGCCCGACGTGTTCTGGATGAACGCCGTCAATCTCCAGCTGTACGCGTCCAGCGGCGTCCTGGAACCCCTGAGCGGCCACATCAAGAGCGACCGGACGCCCGTGGAACGCCATCCCGAGTCGCTCGTGAAGATCTACGCCTACCAGGGCACGCAGTACGGCATACCGAAGGACTTCGACACCATCGGCCTCTGGTACAACAAAGCGCTCTTCGACAAGGCCGGCATCAAGTACCCGGACACCACGTGGACTTGGGACGACGTGCGCGACGCCGCCGCCGAACTCACCAACCCGCGAGAGCGCGTACACGGCATGGCCGCCGAGATGGACCGCCAGTGCCAGCTCTACCCCGCCATTCACGGAGCGGGCGGCTACGTCCTCGAGGACGGGAAGTCCGGCTTCGGCGACGAGCGCTCCATCGAGGGCCTGCGCTACTGGACCGACATGATCGACCGCGGCTGGTCACCGCCGCAGAGCGCGATGGTCGAGTCCAAGGCGCGCAACCGCTTCTGGTCGGAGAAGGCCGCCATGGTCTACGAGATATCCGCGTTCGCGGGGCAGTATCACGCTCTTCCCGCGATCAAGGACCACGGTGGCGTCACCGTCCTGCCCAAGGGGCGCGAGCGCGCCACGATCATCCACGGCCTCGCCAACGTCATCTCCGCCAAGAGCCGGAAGAAGGCGGCGGCCTGGAAGTTCGTCCACTTCATGGCGGGCCGCAAGGCCGCCGAGATCCAAGCGGCGGCGGGCATCACCATCTCCTCGTACGAGGGGACGCAGGACGCCTGGCTCAAGTCGATGCCCGAGTTCGACCTGAAGCACTTCATCGAGATGCAGGAGTACGCCGTGCCGTACCCGAGCTCGAAGAACACCGCGGTCTGGGAGAACCTCCAATACCCCCTCCTGGGCGCCGCGTTCAGCGGAAAGGGCGGCGTCGAGAGCGCCGCACGCACCCTGGGCGAGCAGATGGACCGAGCCCTGAAGGGGGAGCGCGCATGATGAGCGTCTTTCCCTCCACGGCGGCCGCGAAGAAATCCAGCCGCAGCAGGTCCGTGTCCGCCGCCGCGCCCAAGTCGCCCACCCAGCGCGCCGCTTACCTCTTCATCGCGCCGCTCGGCATCGGCTTCGCCGTCTTCTACTTCTGGCCGCTGCTCCAGACCTTCTACTACAGCTTCACCGAGTTCGGGACGTTCGGCGGCAACACCTGGATCGGCACGGACAACTACGTCCGCGTCCTCAAGGACGTCACCGCCTGGCAGGCGCTCGGCAACACCCTGATCTACTGCGTCATCGGGCTGCTCGCCCTGCCGCTCGCGATCGGTGTCGCGGCCCTGCTCAACCGGCGCGGGCTGCGTGGCGTCCCCGTCTACCGCGCCCTGTACTTCATCCCGTTCGTCACGCTGCCCGTCGCCGTCGGTCTCGTCTGGAACTGGCTCTACAACGGCGACTACGGACTGATCAACGAAGTCTTCGAGTGGTTCGGCGCGGACCGCCGCTACTGGGTCTCCGACCCCTCGACCGCGGTCTACGCGATCGGCACCGTGATGGTCTGGTCGACCACCGGCTACTACTTGATCATCTTCATGGCGGGCATCAAGGGCATCCCACAGGACTACTACGAAGCCGCCGAGCTGGACGGCGCCGGGCCGCTGCGCCGCTTCTTCACGATCACGCTGCCGCTGCTCAGTCCGAC
The DNA here is from genome assembly GCF_040660195.1 of Streptomyces sp. NPDC050147. Classification (NCBI taxonomy): domain Bacteria; kingdom Bacillati; phylum Actinomycetota; class Actinomycetes; order Kitasatosporales; family Streptomycetaceae; genus Streptomyces; species Streptomyces sp. NPDC050147. Next base: position 83,764 of record NZ_JBFALJ010000015.1, read on the forward strand.
GATCTTCTTCGCGTCCATCATCTGCATGATCAACTCGCTGCAGACCTTCGACCTGATCTACATCATGATGGCCGAGAAGAATCCGGCGATCGGCGACACCCAGTCCGTGGTGAGCCTCTTCTACAAATGGGCCTTCGTCGAGAACGCACAGGGCGCCGCCGCCGCACTGGCCTTCCTGCTCATGCTGATCATCGCGGCGCTGACGCTGGTGCAGTTCAGGCTGCAGAAGAGGTGGGTGCACTATGCGTAAGTCCTCGCCCCGTCGGCGTGTCAATGCCGGTTCGGTCGCCACCCACGCCGCGCTCTCGCTCGGCGCCCTGGTGATGGTCTTCCCCTTCCTGTGGCAACTGCTCACCGCGGCCAAGTCCCTCGCCGAGACGGCAAAGGTGCCGCCGACCTTCCTGCCCGACACCTGGAACTGGTCGAGCTTCGAAGAGGTCTTCACCGCGCTGCCGTTCCGGGACATGCTGTTCAACAGCGTCTTCAACACCGTGGGGCGCACGGTCGGACAGCTGGTGTTCTGCTCGCTCGCCGCCTATGCCTTCGCGCGCATGCAGTTCCGGGGCCGCAACGTCCTGTTCGCGCTGTTCCTGTCCGTCCTCATGGTGCCGAGCTCGCTGCTCGTCCTGCCGCAGTACGACATCATCCAGCGGCTCGGCCTGCTCAACTCGGCGCCCGCCCTGTTCCTGCCGGGCATGTTCAGCGCGTTCGGGACCTTCATGCTGCGTCAGTTCTTCCTCACCCTCCCCAAGGAGCTGGAGGAGGCCGCGCGGATCGACGGCGCAGGTTCGTTCCGTGTCTTCTGGTCGATCATGCTGCCGCTGGTGCGGCCCGCGCTCGCCGCGCTCGCCGTCATCACCGCGATGTGGTCGTGGAACGACCTCCTGTGGCCGCTGATCGTCAACACCGACCCGGAGAAGATGCCCATCAGCGCCGGACTGACCTCGCTGGAGGGTCAGTTCGAGACCAACTACCCCGTGATGATGGCCGGTTCGCTCATAGCGAGCCTGCCCATGCTCCTCGTCTACGTCTTCCTGCAGCGGCACTTCGTACAGAGCGTCGCGCTCACCGGCTCCAAGAGCTGATCCCCCAGCAGCCGTCCCCTGCCAGGCACCAGGAAAGGTATCTCCCTTCATGCGACCGCTTCACATCGGCCTGATCGGGGCGGGCGGCATCGCCCGCGCCCATCTCCCCGGCTGGCTGGAACTGGGTGCGCGCGTCAGCGTCTACACCGTCGACGGCTCGGCGGAGAAGCTCGCCGCCGAGTACGCGGGCCGCGAGGTCACCGCGGCGGCGGACCTCGGCCACCTGCTCTCGGAGTGCACGGCCGTCGACATCTGCACGCCCACCCCGACCCACAAGGAACTCGCCCTCGCGGCCGTCGCGGCGGGCCGCCACGTCATCTGCGAGAAGCCCCTGGCCTTGAGCGCGGTGGACGCCGAGGAGATCGCGGCAGCCGCCGAAGCGGCGGGCGTCCGGCTGCACCCCGCGCACGTCGTGCGGTACTTCCCGGCGTACGCGGCGATGCGACAAGCGGTCGAGCGAGGTGAGCTGGGTGACCTCGCGGTGCTGCGGTTCACGCGCGGCGGGGCGCGGCCGCAGTGGGCGCCCTGGTTCGCGGACCCCGCCAAGTCCGGCGGCGTCATCATGGACCTGATGGTGCACGACATCGACATCGCCCGCTGGGTCGCGGGCGACGTGGTCCGCGTGCACGCGCAGACGCGGGGCGTCGAGCACGCCACGGGCGGCGCCCGGGCCGAGGTCGTGTCGGCGACCGCCGTCCTCACCCACGCATCCGGAGCGATCAGTCACATCACCGGCCTCTGGGGCCTTCCGGACCAGCAGTTCCGTACGACGTTCCGCGTCGCGGGCGGCGACGGGCTGCTGCGGCACGACTCCACGTCCGTGCCCGGCTACCGGATCACCGCGCAGGGGGTGCGCGCGGCCAACGAGGGCATCCCCTCGAGCCGGATGACGGAGAGCCCCTACCTCTCCGAGCTGCGGGAGTTCGCGGCTTCCTGGGAGGAGGGCGGCGCGGAACCGCGCGTGAGCGCGCGGGACGGCATCGAGGCGGTGCGGGTCGCCGAGGCCGCCGTCGAGTCGAGCCGTACGGGCCGCGCCGTCGAGATCGCAGCGAGCCGGGCTCACGCGGTCCGGACGGGAATCCAGGAGGTCACGCGATGAAGGTCGCCGTTCTGTCGTTCGCCCACGTCCACGCGGCCGGGTACCTGCGGCTGCTCGCCCGGATGCCGGGTGTCGAGGTGATCGGCAGCGATCCGGACAGCGGGTCGGCCGCGCCCGGTGAGGTGCGGGGACGCGCGTTCGCCGAGGAGAGGGGGGTCGCGTACGCCGAGACGTACGAGGAAGCCTTCGCGTGGGGCCCGGACGCGGTGATCGTCTGCTCCGAGAACGCGCGCCACCGCCCGCTCGTGGAGCTCGCCGCGTCCCGCGGCGTGGACGTCCTGTGCGAGAAGCCGCTGGCCACGACGGTCGAGGACGGCGAGGCGATGCTCGCGGCGTGCCGGGAGGCCGGCGTGCGGCTCGCGGTCGCCTTTCCGGTCCGCTTCAGCCCGGCGTACGCGGCCGTCAAGGCGGCGGTCGCCTCCGGAGAGGCGGGCCGGGTGCTGACCGTGTCCGGCGCGAACAACGGCTCCATGCCGAGCTCGCGGCGCTGGTTCGCCGACCCCGAACTCGCGGGCGGCGGGGCTCTGATGGACCACACCGTCCACATAGCCGACCTGCTGGACGACCTGTTCGCCGATGCCCGCCCCGTCGACGTGTACGCCCAGACGAACAACCGCATGTACGAGGGCGAGGTCGACGCCGAGACCAGCGGTCTGGTCACCGTGACCTACGACAACGGCTCGGTGGCCACGATCGACTGCAGCTGGTCGCACCCCCGCTCGCACCACTCCTGGGGCGGGCTCGAACTCACCGTGGTCGGCGAGCGGGCGACCCTGGAGATGGACGCCTTCGACCAGTCGGTCCACGGCTACAGCGAACGCCACCGGCAGGGGCTCGAACTGCCCTTCGGCGCCGACCTGGACGAACGGATGCTGCGGGCCTTCCTGTACGGCCCGGGTGAGGGCGGCATGGACGTGGCGGATGGGGAGGGCGGCCTGCGGACGTTGAAGATCGTGACGGCGGGCTACGCGTCGGCCCGGAGCGGGGCGCCGGTGGCGGTGGGCTGAGCGGGGAGGCGAAGGGACGCGGCCGCTTGCCGGTTTTCCTTTGTCGTGCGGCTGTGTTCGGTGAAGTGTCGGGCGAAGTTGCTGTCTGTCGGGCGGTGGGGTGGCCGTGCGTATGCAGGTGCCGCTCGGGGGCGTGCCTGCCTCGTGGACGTACCCGCCTCGTACGCCGCCCGATGCGTGGGCAGGTGGCGTCCGGTGCGTGTTGTGGCCGGTCAGGGGTGGGTGCAGCCGCCGGCTTCTCAGCCGCCGAACAGCTGTGTCCAGTACGTGCCCGCCGAGCCGCCGCCCGCGAAGCCGACGCCGAGGTGGGTGAAGGACGGCTTGAGGATGTTGGCCCGGTGGCCGGGGCTGTTCATCCAGCCGTCCACCACCTCGGCGGGCGTGCGCTGACCGCAGGCGATGTTCTCGCCGATCGCGCGGTGCGTGCTGCCCGCGGCGGACGCGCGGTGCCAGGGTTCACCGCCGTCGGGCGAGGTGTGGGAGTAGAAGGCACGGGCGATCATGTCCGCGCTGTGGCCCTGCGCCGCCACGGTGAGGAGCGGATCGGAGGCGAGGGGGCGCAGACCCGCGGCCGTCCGTTCGGCGTTGGTGAGACGGAGCACGGCCGACGCCCACTCCGCGAGGCCCTGCCTGCTGAACGGGGTGGCCCACAACGCCGTCCAGTAGACATCGCCGGAGCGCGCGCCGGCGGCGCAGGCCACCCCGACGTGCGTGTACGTGCGGCTTCGCACCGTCCGCCCGGACTCCTCGCCGGAGAGGCAGTACTCCACGAAGTCGGCGGGCGAGCGCGGCCCGGAGACCAACTGCTCGCCGATGGCCAGATACGCGTACCCACCGGCGACGACGCGCTGGTAGAGGGACGTGCCGTCCGGGTGCTGCGAGCTGAGCGTGGCCCGCGCCGCCATCCCGGCGGCATGCGCGCCCGCGGCGGCGGTCAGCCGGGCGTCGAGGGAGACGGGAGGCGCGCCTGCCGAAGCCCGCGCGGCGTTGACCAGCGGGAGGAATCCGTCACCGGGGGCGGGCGCACCGGAGGGCGCCACGGCCGGGAGGCCCGGAGAGGGGCGGGAGGGATGGGAGGGGCGGTAAGGCTGCGGCACGCCGGCAGGGGTGGCCCGCGGCGTTGGACCGGCACCGGCCGCCACCGGACCACCCGCCGACGGCCGCGTGGCTTCGTCCTCCGCCACGTCCACCCCGAAGTCGCGCGCCACCCCGGCGAGCCCGTCCGCGTACCCCTGACCGAGCGCCCGGAGCTTCCACCCCGCGCCGCGGCGGTAGATCTCCGCCAGCAGCAGCACCGTCTCGCGGTCGGGACGCGGCGGTGTGAAACGCGTCACCAGCCGACCGCCGGGCCCGTGCACCTGGAGCGCTATGCGAGGAAGGCGGCCCAGGGGCGTGCCCGGTTCGGCGGGGCTCACGGCCACGGTGACGCGGCTCGCACCCGCACGCAGACGCCGCCCGTCGACCGTGACCGTGTCGCCCTGCAGCCGGGCGCCTGCGGTGGCGGGCTGGTTGTAGAAGACGAAGTCGGCGTCGCCCGCGACCTTCCCGCTGTCACCCGTGACGATCACGGACAGGTCGAAGGGACCGGGCACCCGGAGGGTGACGGCACCGTCCGGCAGCGGCACGTTCCCCCCGGCAACCAGCTCGTTCATGCAAGGAACAACGCGAGGGCGGCGCCTCCAGGTTCCCGCCAGGGTCACAGACCGGGGCACACGGCGCCGGAAGCACCGCTTCGAGGCAGAGGCACCACCTCAGGGCAGAGGCACCGCCGCAAGGCGGAGGGCGGCTGAGACCGGAGGCGGATCCGCGCCCGAAAAGCCGCGTATTAGCGTGGGGGTCACGGGAAAGCACAATTCACCGACAGGATCCGAGGTGCCCGGCAGATGGCAAGCCGCAGCGAGAGCCGTACCCAGCTCGTAGAGGGACTCATGGAGCGGTTCCCGCAGGTGCCGCGAGAGGCGGTGATCAAGGAGGACCTGCTCAGGGGCGGGATGGCGTTCGACGAGTCCGCGCTCAGTGATACCGCCAACGAAGCTTCCGGCGAGGTCAAGCCGAAGTCGTACTTCATCTTCTCCTTCGACCACAGCACCCTGCCAGAGCTCGGCGCCGCCGCCCTGCGCCGCCCGCCCGAGGAGATCGTCCTCACCGGTGGGCCGTACGACCTGCGCCGCACGGTCGTCTCGGTCCGCGTGAACCCCTCATCGCCGTACCGCGTCGCCGCTGACGACCACGGCGTACTCGGCCTCTACCTGGACGGCGTACGCATCTCCGACGTGGGCCTGCCGCCGATGCCGGACTACTACCGGCACACCCTTGAGAACGGCAAGTCCGTGATGGAGGTGGCGCCCACCATCCAGTGGGGCTACCTGATCTATCTGACGGTCTTCCGGGTCTGCCAGTACTTCGGCGCCAAGGAGGAGTGCCAGTACTGCGACATCAACCACAACTGGCGCCAGCAGAAGGCGGCGGGCCGCCCCTACACGGGCGTGAAGCCGATGGACGAGGTCCTCGAAGCCCTCGCCATCATCGACAAGTACGACACCGCGAAGTCCTCCACCGCTTACACGCTCACCGGCGGTGCCATCACCTCGCAGATCGGCGGCAAGGACGAGGCCGACTTCTACGGGCAGTACGCGAAGGCCATCGAGGAGCGCTTCCCGGGCCGCTGGATCGGCAAGGTCGTCGCGCAGGCCCTGCCCAAGGCGGACGTACAGCGCTTCCACGACTACGGCGTGCGGATCTACCACCCGAACTACGAGGTGTGGGACCCCTATCTCTTCGAGCGCTACTGCCCCGGCAAGGAGCGCTACGTCGGCCGTGACGAGTGGCACCGCCGCATCCTGGACTCCGCCGAGGTCTTCGGACCGCGCAACGTGATCCCGAACTTCGTGGCGGGCGTGGAGATGGCGGAGCCGTTCGGATTCAAGACGGTCGGCGAGGCCATCGACTCCACCGTCGAGGGACTGCAGTACTTCATGTCGCGCGGCATCACGCCCCGCTTCACCACATGGTGCCCGGAGCCCACGACACCCCTGGGCAAGGCGAATCCGCAGGGCGCGCCGCTGGAGTACCACGTGCGGCTGCTTGAGGCGTACCGCGCGACGATGGAGGCCAACGGCCTCACCTCGCCGCCCGGTTACGGTCCCGCGGGGCCGGGGCGCGCGGTCTTCTCCGTCTCGTCCTTCATGGACAGCCTGGCCCCGGACGAGGCGGCCGAGGAAGCCGGCGAAACGGTGGCGAGCTAGGGCGCGGCCAGCGCCGAAAGGAGTCGTTCGGCCTCCGCCGTCACCGAGGTGAGGGCGGAGGCCGGGTCGGGCGAGCGGGCGAGGAGCATGCCCGCCTCGCACAGCGCGCCGAACATCATCTGGCAGCGCACGCCCAGATCCCCGCCGCCGAAGTGCCCCGCGGCCGCGGCCGCACGCATCCCGCCGGTCAACACCCGTAGCGTATGGGCGTATTCGATCTCGCGGACGGTCTCCCAGCCGAGGACCGCGGGCGCGTCGAGCAGCACGATCCGCCGGAACCCCGGGTCGAGGCAGTGCTCCAGGAAGCGGCGGCAGCCGCGCCGCAGCGCGGACCACGCGTCGGACTCCTGTGCCGCCGCGCGCTCCAACTCCGCCGCGATCTCCTGCTGTTCACGGACGAACACCGCGTGGAAGAGGTCAGCCTTGCCCCGGAAGTGGTGGTAGGCCGCGCCCTTGGTGACCCCGGCGGCGGCTGCCACGGCGACGATCGAGGTCGTCGCGTACCCGCCCCGGCCGAAGAGCTGTTGCGCCGCGGTGATCAGCTGCGCGGTGGTCGCGTCGGAGCGCTCCGCCTGTGTACGGCGGGCAGTTGGCCGCGCTGAGGGCGCTGAGGGAATCACGGTCGGCTCCTCTTGACGAACATACTCAGGGTACGTAGGTTCCGCACCAGTTGCATACCTCCGGTATGAAAGAGAGTTGAGCATGACAAAGCCGCTCTTCGCAATCTACGGAGCCTATGGCCACACCGGACGCCTCGTGGCGGCGGAACTCCTCGCCAGAGACGCGGAGTTGCTGCTGGTCGGCCGCGACACCGACGCGTTACGGGCGCTGGCCGACGAACTCGAAGCGGGGCAGCGGGTACGGACCAGCACCGCCTCCGTCGACGACGCCACGTCCCTGCGCGAGGTGATGACCGCGGCCGACGTGCTCATCCAGTGCGCGGGCCCCTTCGCGATCACCGGCGCGCCCGTCGCCGCCGCTGCCGCGGAAGCCGGCTGTCACTACATCGACCACGCTCTCGAACCCCATCACGTGAAAGGCGTCTTCGACACCGCGCAGGGCGCGGCGCAGCGCACCGGCGCCGTCATGATCCCCGGACTCAGTTTCTACGGCGGCCTCGGCGACCTCCTGGCGGGAGCGGTGTCGGACGGCATCGCGGGCATCGACCGGATCGTCGTCGCGTACGCGGTGAGCGGCTGGCGGCTGACCACCGGCGCCAAGAACACCGCGAGCCACCTGTTCGCCGAGACCGAACGCCTCACCTTCGACGGCGGTGTCCTGCACGCGGGCTACGTGGAACCCCGCAATGCCGTCTTCCCCTTCCCGCCTCCGCTCGGCCCACGCTCGATGATCGCGCCGTTCCCGTCGAGCGAGGTCGTGACGGTGCCGCGCCATGTCCCGGTCCGCACCGTCGACTTGATGCTCAGTACCAGCGCCTTCGAGGCCGAGGAGGCGTTCGAGAGCGAGCACATCGGTGCGGCCGAACGGGCGGAGACCGACTTCACCATCGCCGTCCAGGCGATGTGGGAAGGGGGCAGTGTGGCAGGGCAGTTGACGGGCCACGACCTGTGGCGGGCCGGAGCGCTCGCCTCGGTGGAGGGCGCGATGCGGATCGTGGAAGGGAGGGGCCCTACGAAGACCGGGGTCCTCGCACCCGGGGAGGCGTTCCCGGCGGAGCCCTTCCTGCGGGATCTGGAACGCCGGGGCGCGTTCACGCTGACGCTGCGGCGTGGAGAGGGGTGAGCGGGATGCCTTCGACCCCTTCGACGCCTGGGATGTCTTCCATGTCTTCAACGACCGACGAACCGGTCCTCGTCACCGGGGCCGCGGGCGGCCAACAGGGTTCCACCGGCCGTCATGTCGTGCGGCTGCTGCTCGATCGCGGCCAGGCGGTACGTGCCCTCGTGCGCACCGACGACGAGCGTGCCGCCGCGCTGCGGGCCATGGGCGCGGAGGTGGTCGTCGGGGACCTGCGCGAGATCGGGGACGTGCTCGCCGCGGTGCGGGGTGTGCGCCGCGCCTTCTTCACCTATCCGGTGACCGACGGCCTGCTGGAGGCGACCGGCGCGTTCGCGGCCGCCGCCCGGCGCGCGGGCCTCGAACGCGTCGTCGAGGTGTCCCAGCTGGCGGCGGCCCCGGACGCGGGAACACCACGGATGCGGCAGCACTGGGTCGCCGAGGAGGTCTTCGACTGGGCGGGGGTCGGGGCGGTGCACCTGCGTGCCGGGGTCTTCTTCGAGAACCTGGACTTCCTGGTACGGGCGGGCGGCGGCCACGAACTCGCGATGCCGCTCGGCTCCCTGGACACGGTGCTCCCGCTGATCGCGGGGGAGGACGTGGCGCGGGTGGGCGCGGGACTGCTCGCCGATCCGATGCCGTCGTGCCCGGACCCCGTGGTGCTGCTGACGGGCCAGGTGCTTTCCGTGGCCGAGGTGGTGGAGGCCTTCGGCGGCGGCCTGAAGTACGCGGACATGGCGCCGGGGGAGTGGCGGGAGCGGGCGATGTCCCTGTACGGGGACGCGCACGTGGTGGCCCACCTGGACAAGCTGTGGGAGCTGTTCCGCCTCATCGGCTCACACCATGAGCTGTACGAGGTGACGCCGTCGATCGAGCGGTTCGGGGGGAGGGCGCCGGGGACGCTGCGGGAGTTCGTGCGGGAGCGCCGGGGCTGAGATCCGCGTCCGGCGGTACTTTTCCCGGCCCTGGCTCTGGCCCTGGCAGGTCCGGGGCGGAGCCGCCGGTACGTCCGCGGTGCGAGCACGGCTTTCGGGAAGGGCCGGGGTTGAGGAATGATCGATCAAACGGCGACCCCGTCCACCCGTACCTCCGGAGGATCACGTGCAGCAACACCCCGTCACGGCAGTGACCGGCGGCAGCCGCGGCATCGGCGCGGCCATCTCGTCCCGTCTCGCCAAGGACGGCCACCACATCGCCATCGGCTACCACTCCGACGCCGAGGCGGCGGAGAAGGTGGCCGAGACCGTCCGCGCGACAGGCGCGGGCGTCCGCTGTGTGACCGTCCGGATGGACACCGCCGATGAGGCGGACGTCGACCGCCTCTTCGAGGCCGCCGCCGAACTCGGCCCGGTCACGGGCCTGGTGAACAACGCCGGGATCGGCGCCCCGGTGGGCCCCCTCGCGGAGGCCGACGTCGCCGCCATGCGCCGCGCACTCGACGTGAACGTACTCGGCTACCTCCTCTGCGCGCGCCGCGCGATCCGCGACATGAAGCGGACGGGCCTCGGCGGCGGCATCGTGAACATCTCCTCCGCGGCGGCCACCCTCGGCGCTCCGGGCGAATACGTCCACTACGCCGCCGCCAAGGGAGCCGTCGACACGATGACCGTCGGCCTTTCGAAGGAGGTCGCGGCGGACGGCATCCGTGTCAACGCGGTCGCGCCCGGCGTGATCTGGACCGAGTTCCACTCGGACCCCGAGCGCCCGGCGAAGCTCGCGGCGGGCATCCCCCTGGGGCGTTCGGGCCACCCCGATGAGATCGCGGCGGCCGTCGCCTGGCTGCTCTCCGACCAGGCGTCGTATGCGACCGGCACCATCCTGCGGGTGGCGGGCGGAAGGTGAGCCTGCGAGTGGCGGGCGGAAGGTGAGCGGGTCGGCGCGAGCCAACGGGCACGCCCGGCCGCCACAGTCCCTACGCTTGGCGCATGATCACCGAATCCGCCCGCATCGCGCCCGACGTCGTCATGCGCCCCGCCACGCCGGAGGACGCGGGCGGCCTCGCCCGCGCGCGCGTGCGCAGCCGCGCCCACCTGGAGCCGTGGGAGCCGACCCGGCCCGAGGACTACTTCACCTCGCAGGCGCAGGCCGCCCGGCTCCGGAGCCAGCTGGAGGAGTGCAGGGCCGGGCGGACGGCACCCTGGGTGCTCGACCGTGCGGGGGAGATGGTCGGCTCGGTCACTTTGTCGAACATCTCCCTGGGCCCTTTCCGCAGCGGAGTCCTCGGCTACTGGATCGGCGTCGACCACATCGGCCGCGGCCTCGCCACCGCCGCCGTCACGCAGGCCTGCGTGTTCGCCGACGCGGAGCTCGGCCTGCACCGCGTCGAGGCGGGCACCCTCCTCGACAACGTGCCTTCCCAGCGGGTCCTGGCCAAGTGCGGCTTCGAGGAGTTCGGTGTCGCGCCGGAGTACCTGCACATCAACGGCGCCTGGCGCGACCACCGGCTCTTCCAGCGGATCCTCAACGACCGCTGCCCATAACGGGCCCCACAAGGGGTCCCATAAGGGGCTTCACCTAGACGATGTCCTCCGCGATCTCCGCCTGCTCCCGCTCCGACCCGTACGCCGACGGTGTGCTGTAGGAGCGCCGCGCCACGAACCACCACACCGTGGCGAGAGTCAGCACCACGGCGAGCGCGATCGACGCGTAGTTCATGGAGCCGACCGTCACCGGCGAGACCTGCGGCAGGCAGAACAGGACCGTCACGAACGCCACCCAGACCACCGCGACCCAGCCGATGGGCCTGCTCCAGCGGCCCAGGTTCCACGGGCCCGGCTGGAAACGGTCGCCCGCCCGCAGCCGCAGGAAGATCGGGATGGCGTACGCGGGCGTGATCCCGATGACGTTGATGGCGGTCACGGCCGTGTACGCGGTCGTCGAGTACAGGGACGGCAGGGCGATGACCGCGGCGAGACCGACCGAGAGCCACACCGCGGGCACCGGCACCTGGGTGCGGGAGCTGACCTTGCGCCAGATCTTTGACCCGGGCAGCGCGTTGTCGCGGCTGAACGCGAACACCATCCGGCTGGCTGCCGCCGTCTCGGCGTTGCCGCAGAACAGCTGCGCGACGATCACGATGAGCAGCAGGGCCGTCGCACCTGACTCACCGATGGCATCGATCATGATCTGCGCCGGCGGTACGCCCGTCTCGGTGTTCTGGGTGCCCGCGTAGTCCTGGATCGCGAACGTCAGCCCGGCCAGCAGGACGAAACCGGCTATCCAGGACGCCCAGATGGCACGCACGATGCCGCGCGCCGCGGTCACCGAGGCGTTGGAGGTCTCCTCCGAGAGGTGCGCGGACGCGTCGTACCCGCTGAAGGTGTACTGCGCGAGGAGCAGGCCGATCGCCGTGACGTAGAGCGGGTTGTCCCAGCCGGTGTCGTTGACGAACTCACCGAAGACGAACCCCGGCGACTGGTGGTGGTCCGGCACGATCGCGAGGACGCCCACGATCACCGCGACACCGCCCACGTGCCACCACACGCTGATCGAGTTGAGCAGACTGACCAGACGTACGTTGAAGAGGTTCAGGACGGCGTGCAGCAGCAGGATGCAGAGGAAGATCAGGAAGGTCTTCTCGGGCGTCGGCGTGAAGCCGAACTTCAGGTTCAGGAACGCGCCGGAGAAGAGCGCCGCGCCGTAGTCGATGCCCGCGATCGCGCCGAGCAGGCCCAGCAGGTTCAGCCAGCCCGTGTACCAGCCCCAGCGCCGGCCGCCGAGCCGGTCGGCCATGTAGTAGAGGGCGCCCGACGTCGGGTACGCGCTGGTGACCTCGGCGAGCGCCATGCCCACGCAGAGCACGAAGAGGCCGACGCCCGCCCAGCCCCAGAGCATCACGGCCGGGCCGCCGGTGCCGAGCCCGAAGCCGTACAGGGTCATGCAGCCGGAGAGGATCGAAATGACGGAGAAGCTGATGGCGAAGTTGCCGAAGCCGCCCATCCGGCGTGCCAGGACCGGCTGGTAGCCGAGCTCCCTGAGCCGCTGTTCCTCGTCGGGCAGTGGGGCCGCGGTCGAGTCGGGACTCGACCAGGTGGTGCGGGACACGGATGTACCTCCGTCGGGGAGCGGTGGATCGGGGAGCGGGGTGGTGCCGATTCAGGGGGGGGGGCGGACCCAGGAGCGTGTTCAGCCCGGGTCTCGTACGGCGCTCTGGCAGCGCGTACGTGCCTGCATGAACACCTCGGCCGCCGCGTCCGCGTCGCCGGGCGAGCGCGTGCGGTACGTCCACGGAGCCACGGTGTAGAAGGGGTCCAGCACCTCGAACACGCGCGACGCGTCCGGGAATTGGTGTGCGCCCCACAACGCGTGGGCCAGATGGCTGAGGTCGAGGAGAGAGGTCGCCGCGGGCCGCGTGTGCTCGAACCACAGGTGCAGTGCCCGCACGGCGGACCGGGTCGCGTCCTCCCCGATCCAGTGCAGATCCAGGGCGTGCTCGGCGCCGCCGTCCTTGCGGTACCGCTCGACGCGCACATACAGGGGCAGTAGGTGGAGCGCGGAGCCCGCGGGTGCCGAACCGGACGCCCAGTGAGCGAAGTTGACGGCCTCGGTGAGAGGGCCTCCGGGGCGGCGGGTGTAGGCGAACTGCAGCATCCGGTGGTAGGCCTCGCGGTTGCCCGGGTCACGCTTGTCGGCCTCGGCGAGGAGGTGCCAGGGGCCGGGGAACAGCATCGGCTCGGGGGCGGGCACTCGGTGCTCGTCCCAGCGCTGCCCCTTGTCGAGCTGCGCGAGGGCGAGCAGGCAGACCCACGGCACGGGGTCCTCGGGCGAGGCGTCGATCGTGGCTCCGCACGCCGCTGCCGCCTCGCGCCACAGTTCGTTGGTGTGGCGGTGTCCGGCGCGGTGTGCGCGCAGTGTCCGCTCGACCAGGACCCTGGTGTGCAGGACGGACGCCGCGGCGCTGTGCGGTTCCTCGGCCTGCCAGGTCCTGATCACATCGGAACCGGCGACGGCGGCGGCGAGGATCTGCGTGCGTTGTGTCCACAGGCCCCAGTCAGGGGTCGAGTCGAGCAGGGTGCGCGTCGACACCCAGCGACCCGTCTTGAGGTCCTGGAGAACGGCGCGCAACTGTTCGTCGTGGCCCGCCGGGTGGTACACGGGGCGGCCTGACGGAGTGGGCATGAATCCTCTGTGGGGGAGGAGAGGGGTGGACAGGTGGTGGGCTCGCGGGTGGCGCGGTGATGTTGTTCGGCGGTCAGTGTAGAGCTGCAACTTCCGTTCACAGGGCAGTTCGTGGATCTTTTGGGATCGATTTGTGTTCAACTCCGCGCGCCGGTTAGCAATTTGAGAAAGAGTCAGTCGACGTCGGCCCGAAACGGGGGCTCTTGACGCCTTCCTGGACGCTGTAGCAGGCTTCCGCGGTGATCACCAACGGCAGAGGACCGCGCGGCGAGGCTGTCCTCGCCATCGACCAGGGCACGTCAGGAACGAAGGCTCTCGTCCTGTGTCCGGAACGCGGCGTGATCGGTTCCGGTGCCGCGCCCGTACGCCCGCGCCACCTCCCCGGCGGCCGGGTGGAGGTCGATCCGGCGGCGCTTCTCGCCTCGGTCGTCGACGCGGGACGCCGCGCCCTGGCCGACGCGGGGGAGCCGGTCGCCGCGGTCGGTCTCGCCAACCAGGGCGAGACGGTGCTCGCCTGGGACCCCGCGTCCGGCCGCCCGCTGACCGAGGCGATCGTCTGGCAGGACAGGCGCGCGGAACCCCTGTGCACGGAACTCGCCCCGCACGCCGCCGAATTGAGAAAGCTGACAGGGCTCCCCCTCGACCCCTACTTCGCCGCGCCCAAGATGACGTGGATACGCCGCCACCTCACCCGCGAGGGTGCCGTCACCACCAGCGACGCCTGGCTGATCCACCGGCTCACCGGCGAGTTCGTCACCGACGCGGCGACCGCCGGACGTACCCAGCTCCTCGACCTGGACGACGTCACGTGGTCACCGCGCGCCCTTGACGTCTTCGGCCTCGCCGACGAGCGGCTGCCGCGCGTCGTCGACGCGGCGGGGCCGGTCGGCATCACGAAGGCCTTCGGGCCCGAGCTCCCGCTGACCGGCCTGCTCGTCGACCAGCAGGCCGCGCTGCTCGCCCAGGACGTGACCGAGCCGGGCAGCGCCAAGTGCACCTACGGCACCGGAGCGTTCCTGCTCGCCCAGACCGGCTCACGCCCCCGCCGCGGCGACTCCGGCCTGGTGAGCTGCGTCGCCTGGCGGCTGGCGGGGAAGAGCAGCTACTGCCTCGACGGACAGGTCTACACGGCGGCGTCCGCCGTCCGCTGGCTCGCGGACCTCGGCGTGATCGAAGGGGCGGCGGACCTCGACCTGGTGGGCTCATCGGTGGCGGACGCGGGCGGCGTCACCTTCGTGCCCGCGCTCGCCGGACTTGCGGCGCCCTGGTGGCGCGGCGACCTGCGCGGCTCGATCACCGGACTCGGCCTCGACACGGTCCCCGGCCATCTGGTCCGCGCCCTGTGCGAGGGCGTCGCGGCCCAGGTGGTCTCCCTCGCCGACGCCGTGGCCGCCGACCTGGGCGAGCCCCTGACGAGCCTGCGCGTCGACGGCGGTCTGACGCGCTCGGCCCTCTTGATGCAGACGCAGGCCGACCTCCTCCAACTCCCCGTGGAGGTATCGGCACTGCCCGATGTCACCGCCCTCGGTGTGGGGGCCGTCGCCCGCATGGGCCTGGACCCGAAGCTCACGGTGCGCGACGCCGTCCCCCGGTGGCGGCCCGCCGCCGTGTACGAGCCGAAGATCGACGCCACGCGGGCCGCCGAACGCCTCGGGGGGTTCCGCGCGGCGGTCGACGCCCTCCTCGACCGCGCGCCCGCCCCCTCGTCATGAGCGTCACCACCCAGGGCCCGCTGCCGTCCGAGCCCTACGACGTGACCGTCGTCGGCGCCGGAGTGGTCGGCTCGGCCATCGCCAGGGAACTGGCCGGGCACCACCACCTCCGGGTCGCCCTGGTGGAAGCCTCCGGCGACGTGGGAGACGGCACGTCGAAGGCCAACACCGCGATCCTGCACACCGGTTTCGACGCCGTGCCGGGCTCCCTGGAGGCCCGCCTCGTACGCGAGGGCAGCCGACGACTGTCCGCGTACGCGGCCGAGTCGGGCATCCCGGTCGAACCCGTCGGGGCGCTGCTCATCGCCTGGGACGAGGAGCAACTCACGGCGCTCCCCGGCCTGTTGAAGAAGGCGGAGCGCAACGGATATGGCGAGGCCCGCATCATCGGCGCCGACGAGGTCCGGGCCCGCGAACCGCACCTGGGCGAGGGTGTGCTCGGCGCGCTCGACGTCCCCGGCGAGTCCCTCATCTGCCCCTGGACGACGACACTCGCGTACGCCACCCAAGCCGTGCGCGGGGGTGTGGACCTGCACCTCAACTGCGAGGTGCGGGAGGCTGTTTCGTCGCGGTCACCGGACGGCGGCGCACGCCACGAACTGACCACGCCCCGCGGTGTCGTACGCACCCGCTATCTCATCAACGCCGCGGGTCTGCACGCCGACGCGCTCGACCGGCGGCTGCTCGGGCGCGGCGAGTTCACCGTGACCCCGCGCCGCGGCCAGCTCATCGTCTTCGACAAGCTCGCCCGTGACCTGGTCAGCCACATCCTGCTGCCCGTGCCGACGGCGCTCGGCAAGGGCGTCCTCGTGGCGCCGACCGTGTACGGGAACGTCCTTCTCGGCCCCACCGCCGAGGAGTTGGACGACAAGCGGGCGACCGGCACGACCGAGGACGGTCTTGCCGGCCTGCGCGCGAAGGGCCGACGCATCCTGCCCGCGCTGCTGGACGAGGAAGTCACCGCGGTGTACGCCGGGCTGCGGGCGGCCACCGAGCACGACGACTACCAGATCCACAGTTCACCCAAGGAGCGGTGCATCACCGTCGGCGGCATCCGGTCCACGGGCCTCACCGCATCCATGGCGATCGCGGAGTACGTCGTCGCCCTGCTCGCCGAGACCGCTGGCACCGACCTCGACCTCGACCCGACGGCCGCCGGTGACCTGGACCCGGTGCGCATGCCGAACCTCGGGGAGGCCTTCCCCCGTCCCTACCAGCGGGCCGACCTCATCGCGACCGACCCCGCCTACGGCAGCATCGTCTGCCACTGCGAGCGCGTGACCCGCGGGGAGATCAGGGACGCACTCATCAGCACCGTACCGCCCGGATCACTGGACGGACTGCGGCGGCGGACGCGTGCGCGGGGCGGGCGCTGCCAGGGGTTCTACTGCGGGGCCGCGGTACGCGAACTCTTCGACGGCTGGGGCGAGACCGGGGCGGCGCGATGAGGCGGCAGCGCGGTGTGGACGTACTCGTCGTGGGCGCGGGCCCCGCGGGACTCGCCGCCGCCGCGCGTCTCGCCGCTTCGCGCGCGGGCACGGTGGAGGTCCTGGAACGGGAGGCGCGCGCCGGCGGGGTGCCGCGCCACTGCCACCACGGCGGATTCGGGCGGTGGGGAGTGAC
This sequence comes from Streptomyces sp. NPDC050147, assembly GCF_040660195.1. Lineage (NCBI taxonomy): Bacteria > Bacillati > Actinomycetota > Actinomycetes > Kitasatosporales > Streptomycetaceae > Streptomyces > Streptomyces sp. NPDC050147. The sequence goes on from NZ_JBFALJ010000015.1 coordinate 100,390, forward strand.
GGGACCGCGGTACGCGGAGAGCCTCGTCGAAGCCGCGCTCGGCGCCGGAGCGGCCGTGCGGACCGGGGTGAGCGCCACCGGCTGGGCCGGGCCGCTGTCCGTGGACACGACGGGTCCGCACGGCCTGGAGCGGATCACCGCGCGCGCCGTGGTCCTGGCCACGGGCGCGCGGGAGCGGCCACGGGCGGCGCGGCTCGTGCCGGGGACGCGCCCGGCGGGGGTGTTCACCACGGGGGAGTTGCAGCAGGCGGTCAACATCTACCGGCAGGAGATCGGGACCCGGGCGGTCGTGGTGGGGGCGGAGCCGGTGAGCTACGCGGCACTGTCCGCGCTGCGGCGCGCTGGCGTGGAGGTCGTCGCGCTCGTCACGGAGGAGGCGCGGGCCCAGGTGGGCCGGGGCCGGGCCGCGGCTGCCCGGCTCGGGGTCCCTCCGGTGCCGCTGCTCACCGGGGCGGTGGTCGCCGAGCTCCTCGGCCGCGGGCGCCTTTCGGGAGTGCGGCTGCGGCGCGGGGACGGACGGGAGACCGTGCTCGCCTGCGACACGGTGGTGTTCACCGGGGACTTCGTTCCCGACCACGAGCTGGCTCGGCGCGGGGGAGTGCTCCTGGACCCCGGAACGCGGGGCCCGGCGGTGGACGCTTCGTTCCGCACCGCGTCCCCGGGTGTCTTCGCGGTGGGCAGCGGGATCCACGCGGTGGAGCCGGCGCCGGTGGCGGCGGGGGAGGGGGTGCGGGTCGCGGGTTCGGTGGGGAGGCATCTCGGGGACGCGGGGTGGCCTGGCGACGCGGTGCCGCTGGTGGTCGACGCCCCTCTGCGCTGGGTGGCGCCGAACCGTCTCGCGCCGGGCACCCCCGCCGGCCGCTTCGTCCTGCGGACGGAGGAGGCGGTGGTCTGGCCTCTCCTGGTGGTGACGCAGGACGGGCGGCGTTTGTACCAGCAACGGGTGCGGCGGAGGGTGCTGCCCAATCAGGGGGTGTATCTCTCGGGGGGTTGGGCCGGGAGGGTGGATGCGGGGGGCGGTCCGGTGCGGGTGAGCGTCGGGTAGGGCCCTTTTAGTCCCCAACCCCACCCCTTCCCGAAAACTCGCTCGGCGCGAGGGCCCTCCTCAATCGCCGGAGGGGCTGAAAATTCAGCCCCTGGGGCCCCCAGGACGGAGTCTGGGGGAGATTGAGGAGCGGGGCCCGGGGCGGAGCCCCAGGTAGGTCCGGGGCGCAGGCACGCCACGCGGCGGAGCCGCAAATTTGCACAGCCGGGAAGGGGCGGGGTTGGGGAAAAGACCGCTCTTCCGCCCAGCGCCAGCTGCCCGTACACTCCAAAACTAGCAGTGCTAATTTACGTCGCGCTGTCACGCAGTGACCCTGCAGACGACGACCGCAAACGATCCGGAGCCGTATCGTGCGCCCAGTCCACTTCGCCGCAGCCCGCCGCACCCCCATCGGCAAGCTCCGCGGCAACCTCTCCTCCGTCCGCCCGGACGACCTCGCCGCCACCGTCGTACGCGGCCTCCTCGCGGGCGTCCCCGAGCTGGACCCCGCCCGGATCGACGACATCTACTGGGGCGCCGCCAACCAGGCGGGCGAGGACAACCGCAACGTGGCCCGCATGGCCGCCCTCCTCGCCGGTCTCCCGGACTCCGTGCCCGGTGCCACCGTGAACCGCCTCTGCGCCTCCGGCATGGAAGCGGTCACCGCCGCCGCTCGCACCATCGCCTGCGGCGAGGCCGACGTCGTCCTCGCGGGCGGCTCCGAGTCGATGAGCCGTGCCCCCTTCGTCCTGCCCCGCCCCGATGAAGCGCTGCCGCACAAGATGGAGACCGCCGACACCCGGCTCGGATGGCGCCTGGTCAACCCCGCCATGAAGGAGCTGCACGGCGTCCTCGCCATGGGGGAGACCGCCGAGGAAGTGGCGCAGCGCCACGGCGTCTCCCGTGAACGCCAGGACACCTTCGCCCTCCAGAGCCATCAACGCGCCGCCGAGGCCCGCAAGAACGGCCACTTCGACGACGAGATCCTTCCCGTCACCCTGACCGACGGCACCCGCGTCGACCTCGACGAATGCATCCGCGAGGACACCTCGTACGAGAAGCTCAGCGGCCTTCGCCCCGTCTTCCGCAAGGGCGGAACCGTCACCGCGGGCAACGCGTCACCGATGAACGACGGAGCGGCCGGACTCCTCCTCGTCAGCGAGGAAGCCCTGGACGAGCTCGGGATCGAATCCCTCGGGCGTTACGTCGCGGGCGCCTCCGCCGGCGTGCATCCGGACGTCATGGGCATGGGGCCCGTTCCCGCCACGCGGAAGGCGCTCGCCCGGGTCGGCTGGTCCGTCGACGAGCTCCAGGAGGCCGAGTTCAACGAGGCGTTCGCGGCCCAGGCGCTCGCCTGCGTCGACGCCCTGGGCATCGACCCGGAGCTGGTGAACCCGACCGGCGGCGCCATCGCCCTCGGCCATCCCCTCGGCTGCTCGGGAGCCCGCATCCTGACCACGCTGCTGCACCGCATGCGCCGCACCGGCGCGGCCCGCGGCCTCGCCACGATGTGCGTGGGCGTCGGCCAGGGCAGCGCGCTGCTCGTCGAGCGCGGCTGAGTCTCCCACCGACCGCCCCCGCGTAACCCGTACCGCCGCATGGAAACGGAGCACCACCCATGGCCACGCTGTCCCTCGCCGCGATCCTCGCCGAGCCCGCCCGCCGCCGTCCGGGCCGCACCGCCCTTGTCGAGGGGGAACTGCGCCTCACCTTCGGCGAGTTGTGGGAGCAGGCCCGCACGCAGGCCGCGGCGCTCGTGGAGCTCGGGATCCGGCCGGGGGACCGGGTGGCCCTGATGGCCCCCAACACCGCGGAGTTCCCGCGCGCCTATTACGCGATCCTCGCCGCGGGCGGCGTCGTCGTCCCCGTACACCTCCTCCTCTCCGCAGAGGAGGTCGAGCACGTCCTGCGGGACAGCGGCGCCACCCTGCTGCTGTGCCACCCCGCGCAGGCCGAGACGGGCAAGGCCGCTGCCGTCGCCACCGGCGTACGGATGCTGACCCTCGGCGGGGGCGGTGAGCTGGAGACACTGGCGGGCCTGGCCGAGCCGCTCGCCAGTTACGTCACGCGCGACGCCGACGACCCCGCCGTCGTCTTCTACACCAGCGGCACCACGGGTGTCCCCAAGGGCGCCGTGCTCAGCCACTTCAACCTGGTGATGAACGCGACCGTCTGCGCCTTCGACGCTCATGACGTGCGCAGCGACGACATCGCGCTCGGCGCGCTCCCGCTCTTCCACGCGTTCGGCCAGACCGTCTCCATGAACGCGACCTGGCGCGCGGGCGCGACGCTCGTCCTGCTGCCGCGCTTCGACGCCGCGCGGGCCATCGAACTGATGACGGCGGAAGGCGTGAACACCTTCCACGGGGTGCCGACGATGTACGTGAACCTCGTGGCCGCCGCGGCCACGGCGGCCGACCTGCCCGAGCTGCGGCTCTGCGTCTCCGGCGGCGCCTCGCTGCCCGTCGCCGTACTGGAACGCTTCGAGCAGGCCTTCGGCGTACCCGTCTACGAGGGGTACGGGCTCTCCGAGACCTCGCCCACCGCCTCCGTGAACCAGCCCGTCTTCGGCACCAAGGCGGGCAGCATCGGCCACCCGCTGTGGGGCGTCGACGTGGAGATCGCCCGAGCCGACGTCGAGGGACGGATCGAGCTGCTGCCGACAGGGCAGCTCGGCGAGGTCGTCGTCCGTGGCCACAACGTCTTCTCCGGCTACCTGGGGCGCCCGGAGGCGACCGCCGAGGCCGTCGTCGACGGCTGGTTCCGCACCGGTGACCTCGGGACCAAGGACGCCGACGGATTCCTGGCCATCGTCGACCGCAAGAAGGACGTCATCATCCGCGGCGGCTTCAACGTCTACCCGCGCGAGGTCGAAGAGGTGCTCATGCGCCACCCGGACGTCGCGCACGTCGCCGTGATCGGCCTGCCCGACGACGTGCACGGCGAGGAGATCTGCGCCGTCGTCGTCGCGGCCCCGGGCTCGGCCCCCGACGCCGCGGGCATCACCGAGTGGTCCAAGGAGCACCTGGGCCGTCACAAGTACCCGCGCCGCGTCGAGTTCACCGGCGAGCTGCCGCTCGGTCCCAGCATGAAGGTCCTCAAGCGGGAGCTGCGCGCCACCTACAGCGGGACCTAGGACCGGTCGGTCGTCCCAGGATGTGACCGTCGAAGACGGTACTCGGATAGTTGGGTCTAGCATTTGTTTTCGGCATGGACATATCTATCTGGGGGTTCGCCGCGCTCGCCGCCGCCGCGGTGCTCGTCGGCTTCTCGAAGACCGCCGTCAGCGGGGCCAACACGGTCAGCCTCGCCGTCTTCGCCGCGGTCCTGCCGGCCCGCGAGTCGACCGGAGTCCTGCTGCCCATCCTCATCGCGGGCGACGTCCTGGCCGTCCTTACCTACCGCAGGCATGCCCACTGGCCGACCCTGTGGCGGCTGTTCCCCGCCGTCGCGGGCGGCGTGGTGGTGGGCACGGTCTTCCTGATGTGGGCCGACGACGCCGTGGTCCGTACGTCGATCGGGGCGATCCTGCTGATGATGGCGGCGGTCACGCTGTGGCGCCGCCGGGCCCACGCGCGGAAAGCGGACGAGGCGCACCCCTCGCGCGGCGCCCGGCTCAAGGCCCCCTCCTACGGCGTGCTCGGCGGCTTCACCACGATGGTCGCCAACGCGGGCGGCCCGGTGATGTCGATGTACCTGCTCTCCGCGGGCTTCCAGAAGCTCAGCTTCCTGGGCACGTCGGCGTGGTTCTTCCTCATCGTGAACACCTCCAAGGTGCCGTTCAGCGTGGGCCTCGGCCTGATCGACGCGGACTCGCTGCTGCTCGACGCGGCGCTCGTGCTCTTCGTCCTGCCGGGCGCCCTCATCGGCAAGGCGGTCGTGCACCGGATCAATCAGCGGCTCTTCGAACAGCTGGTGATCGGGGCCACCGTGCTCGGCGGCCTCCAACTGCTGCTGCGCTGAACCGCTTGAGCCCGGCCGTACGGCGCCGCGTAGCCTCAGGGCCATGCATGTGCTCGTCCTCGGCGGAACCACCGAAGCCCGCCGGCTCGCCGCCGACCTGGCCGCTCGCCCCGGCGTCCGGGTGACCACCTCGCTCGCGGGGCGCGTCGCGCGCCCGGCCGCGCTCGAAGGAGACGTACGCGTCGGTGGGTTCGGCGGCGCGGAGGGCCTGGCCGCCTGGCTGCGGGAGCAGGAGGCGGACGCCGTCGTGGACGCCACCCATCCCTTCGCCGCCACCATCAGCGAGCACGCCGTCCTGGCCGCGGCAGCCACCGGCGTCCCGTCCGTCATGCTGCGCAGGCCCGGTTGGCTGCCGGAGCCGGGCGACCGCTGGCACGACGCCGCCTCGCTCGCCGAAGCCGCGGCGCTGCTGCCCGGCCTCGGGCGCCGCGTCTTTCTGACCACGGGCCGCCTCGGCCTCGCCGCCTTCGCGGACACGCGCGCGGTCCCGGGCCTGGCGGAACTTCACTTCCTCGTACGCTCCGTGGAACCGCCCGACCCGCCGCTGCCCCGCCACACCGAGGTACTTCTCGACCGCGGGCCCTACACGGTCGAGGGCGAGACGACGTTGCTGCGCGAGCACCGCGTCGACGTCCTGGTGACCAAGGACAGCGGAGGCACGGCGACAGCGGCCAAACTCACCGCCGCCCGTGCGCTGTCCGTGCCCGTGGTGATCGTCCGGCGCCCGCCGCCACCGGCGGGCGCGACGGTGCTGCCGGACCAGGCGAGCGTGCTGTCACACCTGGCACGGGGTCTCGGTCTAGGGCCTGCCTGACAGAGCCGGGACCGGCTTCCTCGCCTCGGGGGCGAGGCCGTGCTCCAGGTCCTCCACCAGCAGCCGCTTCGCGATCGCGTCGACCGCTTTGACGAGCTCCTGGTCGGCGGGGCGGCCGCTGTCCTTCTCCACCTGCTCGCCCAGCCAGCGGGCCCACGCCTTGCCGATCACGTCGGCCTCGCGTGCACCCGCGGGGGTGTGCGAGAAGAGCAGGCCGGAGCGGGTGAGGAAACCTTCCTCGACCATGCGGTCGAAGACCGGCACCAGGACCTCGGCCGGCAGTTGTCGCCGGGCGGCGATCAGACTCAGGCTCGCGTGCCCCACCATCCGGTCGAAGAGCGCGACCTGCATCACGGCCCACGCGCCGGCGATGTCGAGCCGGGTGTCCGACTCGCGGATGACATGACGAGCGGTGTCCATGCCGGTACTGCGGATGATGTTCCCGACCGCCAGCTCCAGCACCTGGTCCGAGCTGCCGCTCGACGTCGGCGACGCGAAGCCCTCGCCCATGTCCGAGGAACTCATCCGCGCGCTGTCCCGCAGCCGCACCTGTTTGAGGAAGAGGGCCACCAGGAACCCGAGCAGCGCCACGGGCACCGTCCACAGGAACACGGTCTGCAGCGTGTCGGCGTACGCCTTGATGATGGGCGCGGCCGCCTCCGCGGGCAGGTCGTGCAGCCCCTGCGGACTCTGCGCGGCCTTGGCCACCGCGGCGGGGTCCCCGCCCCCGGCCCCGGCCGCCGCCGCGACCCCGTCCTGAAGGTTCGGCTTCAGCGTGTTGGCGTAGATGGTGCCGAACACGGCGGTGCCGAAGGAGCTGCCCAGCGTACGGAAGAAGGTGACGCCCGACGTGGCCGTGCCCAGATCGCTGTAGACGACGGTGTTCTGCACGGCGATCGTCAGGACCTGCATGCACAGTCCGATACCGGAGCCGAGGACGAACATGTACACCGATTCGAGCCACGTGCTGGTCTCGCTGCCCATGAGGGAGAGCAGATAGAGGCCCAGCGCCATCACCAGCGCCCCGACGATGGGGAAGATCCGGTAGGTGCCGGTCTTGCTCACCACGTTGCCGCTGAAGATCGACGCGATGAGCAGCCCGATCACCATGGGCAGCGTCCGCACGCCGGAAACGGTGGCCGAGTCCCCGTCGACGTACTGAAGGTAGGTCGGCAGGAACGTCATCGCGCCGAGCATCGCGAAGCCGACGATGAAACTGAGGATCGAGCAGACCGTGAAGACGGGGTTGGCGAACAGCCGCATCGGCAGCATCGGTTGGGCCGCGCGTGTCTCGACGACACAGAACAGCGCGAGCGCGATCGCACCGCCCACGAACAGGGCGATGATGGTGCCCGAGCCCCATGCGTACTGGTTGCCGCCCCAACTGGTCGCCAGAATCAGCGCGCTGGCGCCGATCGCGACGAACGCGATGCCCAGATAGTCGATGACGGGCCGCACCGCCGACTTCACGACGGGGATCGTGCGGGCCGCGGCGATCACCACGACGATCGCGATGGGCACGTTGACGTAGAAGGCCCAGCGCCAGGTCAGATGGTCGGTGAAGAGCCCGCCGAGCAACGGCCCGATGACGGTGGAGACCCCGAAGACGGCACCGATCGCACCCTGGTACTTGCCCCGCTCGCGCAGCGGGATGACATCGGCGATCAACGCCATCGACGTCACCATGAGCCCGCCCGCGCCGATGCCCTGCAGAGCACGCCAGGCGATGAGCAGCGTCATGTTGGTCGAAAGACCGCACAGGAACGAGCCGGTGATGAAGACGATCGCCGAGATCTGAAAGACGATCTTCCGGCCGAAGAGATCGCCGAACTTGCCCACGAGCACCGTGGCGACGGTCTCCGCGAGCAGATACGACGTCACGACCCACGACATGTGCTCGGCGCCGCCCAGGTCCGACACGATCGTGGGCAGGGCGGTGCCCACGATGGTCTGGTCGAGGGCCGCGAGCAGCATCCCCAGCATGATCGTCACGAAGACGATGTTGCGGCGGCGCTTGTCCAGGACGGGCGGCCCTTGAGCGGGGGCCTCGGCGGCGGGCTCGGCGGTCGTGGTCACACCGACACCCTCACACCGCCCCTGGGCCCGTGCATGCGGGGCCGGTCCGGTCCGGTGACGGGCGAGTGCGGCGACTGCGCCCGCTCGCCCACTCGCTCAGTCCAGGTTGCGCCGCAGCAGATAGGTGTCCATGATCCAGCCCTTGCGCTCGCGCGCCTCGGCGCGCAGGGCCTCGATGCGGGGCGCGGCCTCGTCGAGCGGACCGGAGACGAGGATCTCGTCGGCGGTCCCGATGTAAGCACCCCAGTAGATGTACATGTCGCCGCCCTCCCCGCCTTGGTACTGCCGGAACGCCTGCTGGGCATCGAGCATGACCACGACATCATCGACACCGTCGGGAAAGCCGTGGTCCGCAAGCCGGCGCCCGGTGGTGATCTGCACGGGGCGCGCGACGCGGTTCAGGCCGGTGCGGTGCTTGGCGGCGAGCGAGGAGACGCTGCTGACACCGGGCACGACGTCGTACGAGAAGGTCACCTTCCCCCGGTCGAGGACCTCCTCCAGAATCCCGAGGGTGCTGTCGTACAGCGCGGGGTCGCCCCACACCAGGAAGGCACCGCTCTCTTCCTCACCCAGCTCATCGGCGACGAGCCGCTCGTAGATGTCCGCACGGCGACTGCGCCAGTCCCCGACGGCGGGGGAGTAGTCCGCGCCCCCCGCCTTCCGGTCGCGCGCGGGGTCGCGCGCCTCGACCACGCGGTAGGCACCGTCGGGGCGATGCGCGCCGAGGAGATCACGCCGCAGCTGGACGAGGTCGTCCTTCTCCCCGCCCTTGTCGAGGATGAAGAACACGTCGGTGCTCTTCAGGGCCTTGACGGCTTGCAGGGTCAACTGGTCGGGGTCGCCCGCGCCAATACCGATGACATGAATCTTTCGCACGCCGAGAGTCTGCCGTACGGGGGTGGGGCGGGGGTGGGCGGGTCATGTCAGGTGTGGCTGGTCGCGGGGGTGGGCGGGGCGTGTCAGGCTCGGCTGATCGCGGGGGCTGGCGGGTCATGTCAGGCTCGGCTGGTTCCGGGGGTGGGCGGGGTGGGTCAGGCCTGCCTGGTCCCGGGGGCCCGCACGGCGGATCCGGCCTCGCGGATAGCTTCGCGGACGCGGGGGTGACGGACCCGGCCCGGTCGTGTCATTCGCCGCTGGCCCGGTGGTGTTGCTTGGCGGGGTCCGGTGGTGTCGCTTGGTGTGGGCTCCGGGGTGTTGCTTGCCGTGGGCCCGGCGGGGTCATTCGCCGTCCGCCCGGTGGTGTCGCTGGCCGTCGGTCCCGGGATGTCGCCTGCCCTGGGCCCCGTGGTGTCGTCGCCGCTGGCCCGGCGGGGTCAGGTGCCGGCGGCGCGGCGGCGCGGCGGCGCGGCGGTCTGTCGGCGCGGCGGCGCGGCGGTCTGTCGGCGCGGCGGCCTGTCGGCCCGTCGGCGCGGCGGCCCGGCGGTGTCGCGTGCCGTCGGCCCAGCCGTGTCATTCGCCGTCTGCCCCGCGCAGCCGTGGCGCGTGCTCGGCCGCGTCCACCGTCGGTCCGTCCGCCTCCAGGTACTCCGCCAACTGCCGTGCCCACAGCACGAGTCCCTCCACGTCGATCCCGTACGGCCGCTCTCCCCTCCTCCCCGCGTCGATCGCGCCCGCTCCCCTGAGCAGCAGCCGCGCCCCGCCCGTGAGGTTGCCGCGGGCCGAGTGGGTCAGCCCAACGGCCAGTTGTGCGAGCCCTTTCCACAGGTCGCGCTCGTCATCGGGCCCCGACTTCCAGGCGTCCTCGAAGACCTCGTGCGCGTGAAAGGGCCGCCCCGCGTCGAGCAGCGCCTGCGCCTGGGTGACCGTCTCCTCGGGTGTGCGCGTAATACCTTCGGGCTGCCGCTCCACGCCTTCCGTGCCGTACGGCAACGGCCGCCCGAGACCATCACGAGGCCGAGCGTTGCGGGCCCGCCCTTCGGGGTCACGGTCACGGTTACGGTCATCGGGTCGGGGTGCGGTGCTCATACGGAGATTGTCCCTCGTCGGCCGGTCGGCGGGGGGCGCGGACCACCCCCGAACGTGAGGTAAAGTTCTGTTTGCGCGATCACCGCAGAACACCGCGGGACACGCGCACCGGGACGTGGCGCAGCTTGGTAGCGCACTTGACTGGGGGTCAAGGGGTCGCAGGTTCAAATCCTGTCGTCCCGACGGAAACGTCGCAGGTAGGGGCCATCTTCGGATGGCCCCTACTTCGTGTTTGTGATCGACCTCGGCTCGCCATGGATTCCGAGGGCGAGGATGAGGATGATGACCGACGTGATCGTGGGATCGGCGCGAGGTGCCCGCGTGGGCTTGCTCGATCTCTGACTCGTCGACTTCCACCGCGCGGGCTGAGTTGGCTCTGCTTCTGCTGCCCGTTCGTGTTGACTCTGGTGCCAGGCTGGAGCGGATCCCGGTGCGACAAAGGGGCCTTCAGCCTTCGTTGCGCTGTGGCCCCTGACGCTGTGGAAGTGGTGTGCTGGTCAGGGGCCCAGAAGGTGGGCCCGTCGGACCATTTCACGACCAGGTCGCCGTCCAGCGTCTTCTGCGAGGGAGGTGCGGAACTGGCCGGTGGCCGTGGCGTGGCGCCAGAGCCCCGCGTTGCCCATGCCCTGGTTCTGGGAGGGCTTGTCCGGTGTGTAGTCGTTCACGGCCTGGTTGTAGAGGCGTACGACGTCGGCGTCGAACGGGCCTGGGGCCTTCCGGTTGGCAGCTGGACAGATGTTCCCCCTCTCTCGCGGCGCGCCATCGATGTCCTGGCCGCGGCCGGATCCCAGCGGTCGGCGTACGACGGGGGTGACGGGAGCGGGAGTTGACGGAGGCGGGACTTGACCTCTTTCCGATGCCGAACTCGTGAGCGGTGGCGTGGTCTACTTTGGAGAATGTCGTGAAAGCGTCCAGATTGGCTCTGGTGCTATGGCACATCCCGTGATGTTCGAGGACGACGACCCGTACCTGGTGCGGCTGCGCCAGGTGGCACTGGCTTTCCCGGACGCGGAGGAGCAGATCGCACATGGCCGACCGGGCTTCCGGGCCGGCAAATACTTTGCCTGGTACGGCGGTACGACCAAGGGCTCTGCTGATGACCGCATCCGCTACGACCGGGCGCTGATCGTCCTGCCGGACGACGCCGACCGTGCGGCCCTCGCCGAGGACGAGCGCTTCTTCGAACCCGCCTATCTCGCTCCGTCCGGCTGGATCGGCATCGACCTCGCCGCCGGCGGCACCACGGACCCCCAGGACGTGGACTGGCAGGAGGTGGCTGAACTCCTCGACACGTCCTACCGCCAGGTCGCCGGCGTCCGGCGATTGGCGCGCTTGAATGGGGAAGGCGGCCCGGCGGGTCCGTCCGAACCGTCCGGCTGAGGGTCTCTTCCTGGGGTGGTGTGAGCATGGGGCCTCCAGGCCGGCACGGTAGGCGCGCCGATGGGAGGGAGGCCGGGGGCAGGTTCGAGGACCCGGGCCAGTTCGACTGCTGGGCGTCTAGGGGAACGCGTGTAGCGGGATGAGCGCCACGCCGTACGGGCCCTGGACACCGGCGAACTGAGCGCCCGCGAACACTTCGCGCGGATGCGCGCTTGCGACCAACGGAGAGCGCCCTCGGTCGGCCAGGCCTGTCGCGAGAGCGTGTACGGCGGCGGGGCTCGGGCGTGCCAATCCGTGCCGCCTCATTCACCAACTTCCCAGAACTCACCTCTGCCCGGATCGTCGCGCTCTGCCACTCGCAACGTAACTACGGGCCTTGCGGCGGAGGTCTGCGACACCGCCAGAACAGCCCGGACCACACGGACGAGGGCGAGCAACCCTCAGGCGCTCCACGTGCGGGCCGAATCCGATCCGGGCTCCGTCATTCGGGCCTCTCACGGTTAAGCGTGCTGGGACGACGAGACGTGCCAGACGGAGCACTCAGTCACGACGGCGCGGCTTCGGGAGCCGCGGCGAGCCCGGCGCGGCCCGGTCGGGGAGTTCCATGCCCGGCTCAACGGGGCCGGGCGAAAAAGTATGGCGCGAGACGTCACACGAGCATGAACATCCAGACCTGTACTAGGTGACAGCGGTTCTCAGCGGATCTCTACCGGAGATCCACGCACGGTGACGGGAGCGCTGACATGGCGTACGCCCACACCGACCACCGTGCACCTACGACCCCGCGGACGGCGATCTGGACCTGGAACAGGACCGATCCGAGCGCGCCTGAGGATGCGACCCGGAGCGTGACCTAGGGCGGGACCTAGGACGCGACCCAGGGTGCGACCTCCTGTCGGCCTATGCCGGGACCTCCCCGCGACCGGTCGGGTGCCGGCGCTTCCGGGCACCGGCCTACCCCGCGCACACCGCCATGTACGGGGTGGCGCCGCGGCTTGGCCCCGGTGGCTGACCGCCCCGTCCGGCCAGGAGCTCGACCACTCAGCGTGCGGTCAGCCTGTGTCAGCGAGGCTTGGCATGCCGCTTTCGCGGCAGATTCTCAGACCGTGGTGGTGGGGTGTGCCGTTCCGGTAGTGCGGCGGTATTCGGCGTTGATCCGCTGGGCTTCCTCGAGCTGGTCTTCGAGGATGACGATGCGGCAGGCGGCCTCGATGGGTGTGCCCTGGTCTACGAGTTCGCGGGCGCGGGCGGCGATGCGCAGCTGGTAGCGGGAGTAGCGGCGGTGGCCGCCCGCGGAGCGCAGGGGGGTGATGAGGCGGGCTTCGCCGACGGCGCGCAGGAAGCCCTGGGTGGTGCCGAGCATCTCGGCGGCCCGGCCCATGGTGTAGGCGGGGTAGTCGTCGTCATCGAGACGGCCGAACGAATCGTCTGCTGTCATCTGCACCTCTCCATGGAACGCGTGGAGGGGCCCGGGTGCCGTACCTGGCACCCGGGCCCCGAAGGAACTGCTACACCATCTGCCGGCCCTGGTCCTGCGCCGGCCTTCTGTTTCCGCTGACCCGACCTGGAAGCCGTCGGGATTGCGGGGATCGCGGTTGCTTGACCGGAGACCACCTCACTATCGATGTCCTGCGGTACCCGGGCTCCGTGACTCGGCCCGGGCGATCCTGATGGCGCCTGGCTCCTCCGTTCTTCCCTCTTGGATCACTTGCTTACCTACGGGAACTGCGTACTGCTGGTGATACGAACTGCTGGTGACCTGATGGAGCGTCACGCTTCGGCAGCCAGCCCCGTCGCCTCTCCTGCATCTGCTCTGGCTTAGAACCCCACTGCCGAACTTCCCGGTGCGCGCGTCCGCAGCCGACGCCTTCACCGAGGTGCTGCTCAGTAACTTCGCTGCTGGGTATTGCGAACTGCACTTACGTGTACTGCGGTCCTGCTTGTGGCGGCCCCTGATCACTGCGGGCCGCCCGGTCCGGTCGTCAGTCCCGTCGCCGTCCTGCAACCGCTCTGGCTTCGAAACTCCACCACCGCACCGTCCTGCGTACTGCACATGCGGGTACTGCCACTTGCGGGTACTGCTGCCCGGCAGTTCGTCTCTGCCGGGCCTTGCTCGATCTCGGCTACGAGAGAAACCATAACCACACCGCTAGGCAATGTCTACTCCCGTCAGCACAGATTTCTGGAGGCTCGACAGTGAGGTAGTTGGCCTCGAACGAAGAGGGAAAGGTGGGAGGGAAGACAGGGCTGCGAGGGCGGGGACAGGTCATGCCGCCCGCAACGAGCCCTCCACGGCCGGTGCAGTACCGAGCGTGGGCGTCGGCTCTGCGCACATGCGTCGGCGCCCCGAGGCGAGTGCGTGGCTCATGCCCCCGGCGGCAGCGCGGGCCGCTCGGCTTCGTCGGCCGCGCTCCCGCCGCTCGCGCGGACCTCTCCGGTGTGCCTCAGCTCACCCACCGACGCCGCGCCGGTCCGGAACATCCGTGCAGGGACCAGCGTTCATCTGAGTGTGGCTGCGGAGGGGACAGTGTCCCCGGGCCTCACCTATAGCCCATGGGGAAGATCGTTCGGCTGAAGCCCCATGGAGCCTTTCGCCGAGAGGCGACCGCCCTCCGCGAGTCACGCTCTACGGCCCCGGCTGGTCTCCCCCGTCCAGCCGGGGCTTCTTGAGTATCTACAGGACGTCGGCGAGTTGGGAATCGGGGCGGGGGGACGCGTCCCATGCCGAACTCCTCCACGGTGTGGACCTTGGGGCGCATACCGGGAACCCCAAGCTGTACCGGTCGCGCTGCACAGGCTCCGGCTGTAGCCCGGACAGCGGCTCCGACACCGGCGTCACCAGCGTCCAGCCCTCTCTCCCCACCGCCTCCGGCATATGCCAGGACAGGCGTCGACACCTTCCTGTCTTGATCTGTCATTTCGCGGCATCTGCGGCCAACGCCTGCGGCCGTGGGGGTGATCGGGGCTATCCCGCTCACAGAACGTGAGGGGGCGAGGGGGGCGGAAGCTATCGCTGCTCGGCGGAAAGGGCGCGGGGGGCGGTGGGCTCCGCAGGTTCGGGTCTTCCTCGTCGGGGGAGCCCTGACGGCCGGCGGAGTCCTGACGGCTCACGTCGCCGTCACCGAGTGGCGGCTGACGCCCGGTCTGCTGCTCATCGGCCCCGTTCTGGTCAGTGCCCACAAGGGGCTGAAGGCCACCACAGGGGTCGTGATCTGGTCCGTCGCGCTGTGCGTCACGTGGTCTGTCGCGTTGTCCGTCGCCGACAGGCACGGCGGTGAACCCTCCCCGGCCGCTGTGGTCTTCGACTGCCTCGTCCTGGTCATCGGCGGAGGCGCGGTCGTCCACGGCGCGCGCCGTCGCGTCGATCGGGAAGCCGCGCTGGTCCGTGTCGCACAGCGCTCGCAGGACGCGGTGCTGCGTCCACTGGCTGCGGAGGTCGGCGGGGTCGGCTTCTCCTCCCTGTACCGCTCCGTCTCGGAGTTCGGCCTCGGCGGTGATCTGTACGACCTGGCCCACACTCCTTACGGACCACGCGTGTTGATCGGGGATGTGCGGGGTCACGGGCCGGAGGCCGCCGTGCTGTGCGCGGCCACGGTGGGCGCGTTCCGTGAGGGCGCCTGCGGCATGCCCTCGCTGGTGGACCTGGCCGCCCATCTCGACGCCCGGATCAGGGGGGATCTCGGACCGGAGGACTTCGTCACCGTGTTGCTCGCCGAGTTCGCGCCGGGCGAGGTGAGGCTGGTGAACTGCGGGCATCCGGCCCCGCTGCGCATCGGCCTGCGAGCCGAACCGCTGGCACCGAGTCGGCCATCGGCTCCGCTGGGGCTCGGCCCCCGCCCCCAGCTGCAACGCGCGCGGCTGGGCGTCGGTGAACGGCTGTTGCTCCACACCGACGGCCTGAGCGAGGCACGCGACGCACACGGGACGATGCTGCCCCTGGACGACCGGGTCAGGGAGGCCGCGTGCCTGCCCCTTCTGCAGGAGTGCCTCGACGCCCTGCTCTCCCTGGCGACCACTCACGCAGGCGGCTCGCTCCAGGACGACCTCGCCCTGATCATGTGCGAACCGCGTTGCGCGACGCCCACGGGTGACGGGGGCAGGATTCACGATCCCCCTGTCATCCGGGACCGATGCCTATGACCGTTGTCCGTGAGCAGCTCACGTTCCCGTGGCCGGAAAGGCACATCGATGGAGCCGACTGAGCGGCGGCCGGGAAACCTGCCGTCGGAGACCACCAGCATGGTCGGCCGCAGCCTCGAACTGCGGCAGCTGGAACGGCTGTGCGGCCGGTCCCGGCTGGTCACGGTGACCGGGGTGGGCGGCGTGGGCAAGAGCCGGCTCGCCCGGCGGGCGGCCGCCGGACTGCGGCCCCGTTTCGCGGACGGTGTGTGGTGGGTGGAGCTGACCGGTCTGAGGGAGGGCGCGCTGCTGGCCCACTCGATCGCGGAGGCGCTGCCCCTGGCCGACCAGTCCACCCGGCCCATGCTCGACGTGGTGGCCGGCTATCTGGCCGACCGGGAACTGCTGCTCGTGCTCGACACCTGCGGGCACCTGACCGACGCGTGCGTGATGGCCGCCGAGGCGCTGCTGCGGGCCGCTCCGAAACTGCAGATCATGATCACCAGTCGCCGCCGCCTCGGCCTCATGGCGGAGGAGGTGCTCACCCTGGAGCCCCTGCCGGTGCCGCGGGGCCAGGAGGACATGGACGACTCCGACGCCGTGACACTGCTGGTCGAACGGGCCGCCGAGACCGTGCCCGGCTTCACCGTGTCCGCCGCCGACGCGGCAGATGTCGTACGCCTCTCCCAGCTCCTCGAAGGGCTGCCCCTGGCCATCGAACTCGCCGCCGCCCGCCTTGGCCAGATGCCCGTCGACGAATTGGTGCAGCGGCTGCCGGACCGCTTCGGTGTCCTGCGCGACACCGACGGGGCGCCGGATGGCGACCCGCCCCCGGCCTCCCGCTCGCGCCCCGGCACGGAGGTGCCGCCCCGGCATCGGGCGCTGCGCACCACGATCGGCTGGAGCCACGAGCTGTGCACGCCGGCCGAACGGCTGCTGTGGGCACGGCTCTCGGTCTTCGCCGGGTCCTTCGACACCGAGGCGGCCGTGGCGGTCTGCGCCGACGAGCACCTGCCCGAGGACGACATCCCCGGACTGCTCGGCGTGCTCGTGGACAACTCCGTCGTCAACTGGCTGCCGGATACGGGGGGTTCGGAGCGATTCCGGATGCTGGACACCGTACGGGAGTACGGCGCGCACTGGCTGCGCGAACTGGGCGAGGAGGAACCTTTGTGCGACCGGCACCTGGCCTACTACCGTGCGTTCGCCCGGCAGGCGGACTCCGAGTGGCTCGGCCCGGAGCAGCTCACCTGGTACGCGCGTACGGCCGCGGAGTACACCAACCTGCGCGCCGCCCTGGACCTGAGCCTCCTGCGGCCGGAGGGACACACCGCACTGGAGCTGGCCGGCAACCTCTGGTTCTTCTGGCACGCCTGCGGGTTCCCGGGGGAGGGCCAGTACTACCTGGCGCAGGCCCTCGCCGCGGACCGCGTGCCGAGTCCGGAGCGCGGTAAGGCACTGTGGGCCGAGGGCATGGTGCTCGTCACGCTGGGAGAGCCGAAGGCGATCGGCGCACGGGTCACCGAAATCGCTTCGACGGCCGCCCGGTTCGGCTGCGCCGCGACGGCCGTCCGTGCCGACACCCTCGCGTCGATCGAGGCGGTGATGCTCGGCGACCACGCACGCGCCGCCACCCTGTCCCAGGCAGTCCTGGACCGGCACCGGTGCAGCCCGATGGCTCAACCCACGCACTCGGCCGGGTTCGTACGCAGCCTGGTGTACATCGGCGAGGGCCGCATCGACGAGGCCGTCGCCGTACTGGACCACGTCCGGGCCGACTGCGACCGGCACGGCGAGCAGTGGGCGCGCGCCTTCGCCGACTACATGTGTGCGCGCGCCGATCTGGCCCGCGGCCGGGTGGAGGCCGCGTTCGAACACGGGCGGGCCTCGTGGCTCGCCAAGCGCCGCCTCGACGACTCGCTCGGGATGGCCGTCGCCCTGGACGTCCTCGCCGCCGCCGCCGCCGCGGCCGCGGCCTCGGATGCCCGGCGGACCGCGCACCTGCTCGGCCTCGCCCAGCAGGTGTGGGACACCCTCGGCGCACCGCAGATCGGCGTCTCGGAGTGGATCGCCACCCGCCGGGCCTGCGAGGAGCAGGCCCGGCAGGCTCTGGGCGACGACGCCTACACCACCGTCTTCCACAACGGCTACCGCACACGTCAGGACGCCCCCGACCCACTGACCCCCGAAGCGGCGGCGCCCGAATGACGCCGTCCTCCGCCGTGATGGGGCTGTCCGCTCAGCCGCCGGCGGACGGCTTCGGCGTACTTGCCCACGATCGCCATGCCGTTCTCCACCGCGACGGGCTTCCCGTCGATCCCTAGCTGTACGGCTGTGCCGCTGTGCCGCTGTGCTTCTGAAATCCATCGGGCCTCCTTGATCCGCCTTGGTCCGGTGACGGGTCCGGGGTATCTGTGCGTATGCGGACATTGGCAATCGCCGTTGTTCGAGACTTTTACGGCACGGGCCAAGGAGGCCCATTCCGGCGCGCAGAGCCCTGATCCAGACCGGCACCGAGCCCTGCCGCTACCAGGCCACCGAGGCCCAGTGTCAGGGCCGGGCCTGCGCGCGAACCGGCCGCAGCAGTGCCCGACATGGAGGCGGTGGCTTCCTGGAAGGTGACATACCGCCAGCGGAAGAAGTGTCGGACCCCTGCGGCCGGTCCACCACCGGACGGCCACGGCCGGCGGGCTGCCCGGGGGACAGGATCACTTCCCGGGGTTGCTTCCCCTTGTCTCCGCGCCGGTTGACCAGGGGAAGGGGCGCTCACCGCCAACTTCAGCAATGTCAGCGCGAAGCGGCTTCGGTGCGGTGAAGCACCGTAGTTGTCACCGAGTCGGCGCGCTACTTGTCACCCACAGCGCGGAAAGCATGGTTGTTGTCACCGACTCCAGTGCCCGGGCGTCGATCCCTTCCCACCCACCTCGGTGAGCAAGGCGCGTCCCTGCTGATGCTGATGGCAAGTCCCGGCAAAGGAAGCCGGAGAACCACCGCTACGTCACCAGCCTGCTCGCGCCCGGCGCCCGGCGTCGCTGATGGTCACGGCTGCGTTGTAGCGACCTTGAGGCCGAACCCGATCAGGACAATGCCCATGATCCGATCCATGGACCGGCGCACGGAAGGCTGCTGGAAGAACGCGCGGGCCTTGGCCAGGAGCATCACGTAGCTGCCGAGCCATACGGCGGTCAGCAGCGCGTGGATGAGGACCAGCAGGGCCATACCGGCGTGCGGGGGCAGCCCGGAGGGAGCCAGTGTCGGCAGCAGGCCGGTGTAGAAGACGGCGATCTTGGGGTTGAAGACGTTGCTGACCAGGCCGGTCCGCCAGGGGCTGCCTACGGGTGCGGCAGGGAGCGTGTCCGCAGTTTGCGCCCGGCCGCGTCGGCTTTGAATCAGTGCCTGGACGCCCAGAAAGACCAGGTAGGCGGCACCGGCCAGCTTGACCACGGTGTAGGCGGCTGCGGAAGCGGCCAGCACCGCGGCGAGGCCCACGACCGTGAGAACACCCCAGAGCAGCAACCCTCCGGTGATGCCTCCGACCGTCCGCAGCCCGTCCCGCCATCCGGCAGAAATGGCCCGCTTCGTCACAACGGCCATGTCCGGCCCGGGCACCATGGTCAGCACGGCGAGCACGCCGGCCGCAGTGAGTAACTGTAGGAACATGCCTCCAGTCTCACATCGGGAACGATGAGGCCGGGCTTCGGCCGCCAAGCCCTCACGCCGCCTCGCCGGTGGCATTCCCTCCGGGGCGCCGCGCAGCATGCTGTAGAAATGCTGGAACGCCGTTGCGTTCCCGCGAAGGTGACCGGGCCTATGTGAGTTCTTTCCGCATCAACGTGCACATCGTCTCGTAGCGGCGCAACGATCCATCGGGGGCTTGCTCGTCCCACGAGTCCGGCTGACGACCGTACGGGATATAGCCCAGCCTTTCGTACAGCCCACGTGCCCGCGGGTTGCTCTCCTCCACAGCGAGCTCGGCCTGCCGCAGACCGCGGTTCCTGATCCGCAGTTCTGCGGCTGCAACAAGGAACGTGCCGATCCCGCACGCCTGCAATGCGGGGTGGACTGCCAGCTGCCACAAAGTGCCGACACCCTCCTTGACCTGGTAGTCGACGCCGCCCTTCGCCACAGGGATGTCAGTTGCAGGGCAGACCGCGAGGTAGTCGACCTCGCCGGTCCGGGCACGTTCCAACTGCTTGGCGACGCTCGCCAGATGGTGGTCAGACCCTGCCCACCCGCACGACGCCAAGTCCGCATGCACCAAATCGCGGGCTGACAACTTCAACACAACCTTGATCACCTTCAGTACCTCCGGCGAGCCAGCATCCACGCCGATCACACAGGGCGCAAAGCCGTTTCCTCTGCCCCACTCCTGGTACACGGGCCACCGCTGTTGAAGTAAGCAGACGAGCGCTGCTGTTGGAAGCGCGCGAAACCAGACACGAGAGGCACCGCGAATGGCCGGCGGTTGAGATGGTCTCGCTGTGTCTGGTGTGATCACGGCGGCGTACGAGCCGTTTTGGAAAGCCCCGTTCGCCGGGCTCAGCCCGCGGCAGTTCGGCAAGCTGGTCACCGAGCCGCGGCGCCGAGGCGCGGATCCCGTCCGCAAGGCACGCCAGGTGAATCCGCGAACCCGGGCCGAGCCGTCGGCAGGTATGAGCGGTAGGTACTCAAGGGTGGGGCTCGGTCGGCCGATGGCTGGAGCATGCCCTCACTTTCTGTGATCACGAACCGCCGCCCTCTTGCTAGGCGCCTGCTCAGAGCAGGTCCCGTGTGCGCTGTCCTGATGTGGACTCTCGCGCAGGGTCCAGTGACCCAGCCGACTGAGGCCGTCGCGATGCACCCGGCGGCGACCGTGGACGGCAAGGGACTGCGGGCGTTGTTCGGTTCGGAGAACCGGGTGATCCGTACGCGCGAGCGTGTGATCGCCGTGACGTTCAACGCGGCCTGGAACGATGCCGGCCTCGACAGCATCCTCGGTGAGCTCGCCCGCCGTCGCACACCCGCTACGTTCTTCCTGACCGGCGACTTCGCCGACCGCCACCCCGCTGTGGTGAGGAAGATCGCGGCAGCGGGCCACGGGCTGGGTAACCACTCCTACAGCCACCCCCACTTCAAGGACCTGACCAAGGCCGGACGACAGCACGAAGTGGTGGCGGCGGACCGCGCCCTTCGCGCGGCCGCGAGCGGGGCAGGCCGCGCGATGACGCCGTTCTTCCGGTTCCCGTACAGCGAGACCAGTCCCGCTCACATCGGGGAGGTCAACGCCCTCGGGTTCGCGGACATCGAGTTCACCACCGACACCAACGGATGGAAGGGGACCGACGGCGGCATGACGGTGGACCGTGCAGTGGACAGGGCACTGGACGCTCTGCGTCCGGGAGCGGTCCTACAGATGCACGTCGGGGCATCACAGGGCCGCACCGAGGTGATCGACGCTCAGGCCCTGCCCCGCATCCTCAAAGCATTCAACGCCCGCGGCTACCGTGTCATCGACCTGCGCACTCTGCTCACATCCGAGCCCCGGCCGAGTAAAAGCTTCTGACCTCTCTCCCGGATGGCCCGGTCTGGCGTCGCCCCGAAGGCTTTCGGCGACGTTGGCCAGTCGCCGTCGGGCTTTGCCGGGTGCGCAGCAGCCTTTGCCCTGCCAGGCGTCACGGCCTTCCGTGATGGCGATGGCGATGGCGATGACGGCGATGACGATGCTCACGGGCCGAGAACTGACAGGCGACCGCGGCAGCGGAGGAGACCTCGATGACAGTGACCAGGCCGAAGCCGATCAGGGCTGGAGGGAGCGAGGGTGCCGGCCGTAGTGGCGACGATCGCCTCGATGAGGTGTAGGTGATGGTCGCGGCGACCAGCAGACGTATGCGGCAGGTGAGCCCGTCGCGGCGAGCCGGGGAGGCCCAAAGGACGTCGACCTCTCGGCGGTCGTGGTCAGCAGCAGCCCTTCTCGGCGGCGTCGACGCAGGTGCGGTCACTCTCGACGGCCACCACGGCGGTGCGCAGGTCGTCCAGAGCGTGGCCGAGGCGGGGGTCGGCCAGCTCGTAGCGGGTGCGGCGACCGTCGGGCACGGTGACGACCAGGCCGCAGTCGCGCAGGCAGGCGAGGTGATTGGACAGCCGGGTGCGGGAGATGCCGAGCGCGTCGGCGAGCTCGGCGGGGTAGGCGGGCGCGTCCCGCAGAGCGAGCAGGATGCGGCAGCGGATCGGGTCGGCGAGCGCGCGGCCGAATCGGGCCAGCACCTCGATGTCGGGAGCAACAGTCAGCACACCACGACAGTACACGAATGCCTGAATTCAGAGGGGCGTGGATGATCTGTCTTTGGGTGCGGAGCGCCGGGATGGCTGCGCCTTTGCGCTAGAAATCGAACATGTGGTCTATTCGGAGGCATGGACCGTGACCGCTTCCCCACTGACCTTCTGAAGGATCAGACCGCCTGGTACCTCACCTACGACGAACTGGCCGTCGCCCCAGCCGGAGCGCAGACCGCCGCACGTCGTCGCCTGCTGGAACTCTCCCGCCGCGTCGTGGGGCACCCCTTCTGGCAGACGCCTGCTGGAACGCCAGCCGCACGGGTGGCCCTCAAGGAGATCGCCCGAACCCAGGCGAAAGCAGGGTCGTGACGCGCGCCGTACGGAAGCCTGCCGCTGAGCGGCGCAGCGCATGCGCGAGCAGGGCCTGTCCGATGCGTCGGACGCGAAGCGGGACAGCAATGCCGGACCGGGCCTGCACTGACCACCGACCGTAGGGTCGAGTCAGGTGTGCCGGTGGTCGTCGGTCGGACCTGGTTCTTCGGGAACCCGTTGGGCTACGGGCAGTTGGCCTTCTGTCTCGGTCAAGGGCAGGACGTGCCGCAGGGCGCTGCCATCCAGGGCGTGGAGGACCGGGGTGGCGGGATTGGCCAGGGTGAGGCTGCCCCCGGCGTGGTGGACGGCATGGCGGATGCCGAGGATGGTGTGGAGGCTCGCGTTGTCGCACCAGGTGATCTGAGAGAGGTCCAGCACCAGGTGGTGTTGGCCGCGAGCCAGAGCCTGGGCGGTGATCTCGCAGAGCTCGGCGACGGTGCCGGAGTCGAGTTCGCCGGTGAGGGTCAACGTGAGGGACCGGGCGTCGACAGCGGTACTTTGAAGAATCGTCAGCCGTGCGCCGGCCGATTTCCGATGCTCGTTTGCGCCCTTCACCCGCGTCGCCCCTTTTTGCTCCCTCGTGCCGGGACCGTGGGTCATTGTCTCACCGCCCCCACGAGGCTCGCCCGGCGTGTTGCATCACGCCAAGGGGTGTGCAGCTGTGCTAATCGGATTCGGCCGCGTTGAGCCGGTGGAAGTTGCCCGCAGTCGTCTACAGCAAGGCGTTCGGCTGGCGCTTCGAGAAGGGCGAAACGGCTGGGGCAAGCCGTACTTCGGCATCTTCACCGGCGGTCAGTGGCGCGCGGGCGGACTGTGCACCACAGCTCAGCACGGAGGCGCGGCGATTACATGATGCTGTCGACCCTGGTCACCGACGTGGCCGCCACGGTCGCCGCCACCGGCGCGGGAGCCCGCGTTGAGCACGGCCCGCCCTCCAAACCTGATGGCCTGGCCTTCGTCCGCCTGCTCGCCCCGCGCGGCAACCGCTTCGTCCTGTTCTCCCAGCCCACCGCGCAGCAGGCCGCCGTCGAGCAAGCACAACTTGCCCACCGGGCCGTGATGGATACCGCCGAGGCAGCGCACCGGACGGCCTTGCAACAGACTGAAGCCGCTCACCGAACGGCCCTCGAAATCGCCCATGCGCAGATCAAGGCTGATCACGACAAGTGGGTGGACGAAGCGCAGCGAACGTCGTTCCTCGCATTCCAAAGCGCACTGGGGCGAACAAGATTGAGTGCATATTGCAGGTCATGCAAGTCCGCTGTCGTATGACGAAGCATGTGCCGGTGGCTTCGGCGTCTGCCAGGTCCATGGCCAGGTTGCGGGCGGCTTGGCTGATTCAGGCCGCGGTGGGTGGGCGGTGGTGCCGAGGATCCTGACGCGGCGGGTGGCGTGCTCGATGACGGTCAGGTAGACGCGACGAAGCAACACGAAAGCTCATCCTGCCGCACCGTCGAACACGCTCGTGAGCTGCATGGACGACATTTTTGGCAGGCGCAAGTGCCGCGGTGGCCGCGACAGTCGTCCACGACGGTTGTCCACAGCTGCCGGGACCGGTCTTTGTGGCATGCCCTGGTTCCTCCTTGCGGATCACGGAGCGAGAGGTGGGGTTGTGATGCGGACGTCACAAACTGTGAACCAGTGGGAGCGCTCCCAAGGATGGGGACGGCGGAAATAAAGGGCAAGAGGCTTGAAGAGTCGAATTAATTCGACAGTGGAGATTGGGAACTCCTCTGTTGCTTGACGGCAATTCTTTCTCTACAGTCCACCAGCAACCAGTGGGAGCGGTTCCATCAGTCGACGCGCCGGCCTTGTGCCGATCGCGCCCGAGCTGCAAGGAGTCGCTCATGCGGCACCTCCCGCGTCATGCGTTACAAGCAACCCTGCTGGCGTGCGTCGTCTCGACGGCCACGCTCGTCCCCCTGACCGACGCCGCGTCCGCAGCTGCCCCCGCCTGCTCGGTGGAGTACTCCGTCACCGGGCAGTGGGGCAGCGGCTTCCAGGCCGCCGTGAAGGTCACCAACAACGGTGCGGCCAAGGATGGTTGGAGCCTGTCCTTCGCCTTCGCCGACGGACAGAAGGTCACTCAGGGCTGGGCCGCGAAGTGGTCCCAGGCCGGGACGGCCGTGACCGCGACCAACGAGTCCTGGAACGGTGCGCTTCCCTCCGGCGGAAGCGTCTCCGCCGGGTTCATCGGATCGCGGTCCGGCGCCAACACCGTGCCGACAGCCTTCAAGCTGAACGGCACGACTTGCAACACCGACATCACCGATCCGACCGACCCGACGGACCCGACCGACCCCACGGATCCGGGTGGCGAGGGTGAAGCCCCGGCCCTCAAGGTCTCCGGGAACAAGCTCGTCGATGGATCCGGGGCCACCCGACGGATCCTCGGCGTGAACCGCTCCGGCGCCGAGTTCATGTGCGTACAGGGCCACGGGATCTTCGACGGTCCGGTCGACGACGCGTCCGTCGCGGCCATCGCCGACTGGAAAGCCAACGCTGTCCGGATCCCCCTCAACGAGGAGTGCTGGCTCGGCCTCGACAACATCAAGCCCGAGTACGCGGGCCTCAACTACCAGTCCGCCATCAAGGAGTTGGTCACCAAGGTCAAGGCCCACGGCATGACGCCGATCCTGGAGATGCACTGGTCGTACGGCCAGTACACCGGGAACTCGGCGGGCTGCTCCGACATCCACGCCACCTGTCAGAAGCCGATGCCGGACGCCCGGTACGCACCCGGTTTCTGGTCCTCGGTCGCGAGCACCTACAAGGACGATCCGACGGTCGTCTTCGACCTCTTCAACGAGCCGTATCCGGACCGCGCCACCTCCAACCTCTCAGCCGCGTGGGCCTGTTGGAAGGACGGGGGCAGCTGCCCCGGCATCGGCTACGAAGTCGCCGGCATGCAGGACCTCGTCGACTCGGTCCGTGCCACGGGCGCCAAGAACGTGATCCTCGCGGGCGGCCTCGCCTACTCCAACGACCTCGGCCAGTGGCTCGCCCACCGGCCCTCCGACCCGGCCGGCAATCTCGCCGCGGCCTGGCACGTCTACAACTTCAACACCTGCTCCACCGAGAGCTGCTGGGACTCCACACTCGCGCCCGTCGCGGCCCAAGTGCCGCTGGTGGCAGGCGAGATCGGCGAAAACACCTGCTCGCACGCGTTCGTCGACCGCGTCATGAAGTGGTTCGACGACCGGAAGCTGTCGTACCTCGGCTGGACCTGGAACACCTGGGACTGCTCCTCCGGGCCGTCCCTGATCAGCTCGTACGACGGCACACCGACCGCATTCGGGATCGGCCTGCGCGATCACCTGCGCACCGTGAACGGATGACCACCCTTCACCCCCCGACCCCGCTCACCCCATCCGTATGACGAAAGGGACCTCGCACACCATGAGCCGTATCAGATCCCGAGCCGGCACCGCCGTGCTCACCACCCTCGCCCTCACCGGCGCCGCCTGTGCCGGCACCGCCGTCGCGGTGCCCGACGACATAGGGGCGACGGCCGCCGCCTGCAGCGTCGACTACAAGGTG
The DNA here is from genome assembly GCF_040660195.1 of Streptomyces sp. NPDC050147. Taxonomy (NCBI): domain Bacteria; kingdom Bacillati; phylum Actinomycetota; class Actinomycetes; order Kitasatosporales; family Streptomycetaceae; genus Streptomyces; species Streptomyces sp. NPDC050147. The sequence goes on from NZ_JBFALJ010000015.1 coordinate 125,898, forward strand.
CAGAACCAGTGGGGCAGCGGCTTCACCACCGCCGTCACCGTCACCAACAACGGCGCCGCGGTGAACAGTTGGGACCTCACCTGGTCCTACGCGGGCAACCAGAAGGTGACCAACGGCTGGAACGCCGACATCTCCCAGTCCGGCAGCGCCGTCACCGCCAAGAACGCCTCCTACAACGGCGCCCTCGGCACCGGCGCCTCCGCCTCCTTCGGCTTCAACGCCACCTACAGCGGCAGCAACGCCATGCCCACCACCTTCAAGCTGAACGGCGTCACCTGCAACGAGGACACCGACCCGGGAGACCCAGGCGATCCGGGTGATCCGTCCGGGCGCGTCGACAATCCGTACGCCGGCGCCAAGGTGTACGTGAATCCGGAGTGGGCCGCGAAGGCCAAGGCCGAACCCGGCGGCAGCCGCATCGCGAGCCAACCCACCGGCGTCTGGCTCGACCGCATCGCCGCCATCAACGGCGTGGGCGACGGCATGGGCCTGCGCGACCACCTCGACGCGGCCCTCACCCAGAAGGGCAGCGGCGAACAAGTCGTCCAACTCGTCGTGTACGACCTGCCGGGCCGTGACTGTGCCGCTCTGGCCTCCAATGGTGAGCTCGGCCCGACGGAGATCGACAAGTACAAGACGGACTTCATCGACCCGATCGCCACGATCCTCGCCGACCCCAAGTACGCGGCTCTGCGCATCGTCACCACCATCGAGATCGACTCGCTGCCCAACCTCATCACCAACGTCTCCGGCCGGCCCACGGCCACGCCCAACTGTGACGTGATGAAGGCCAACGGCAACTACCAGAAGGGCGTCGGCTACGCCCTGGACAAGCTCGGTGACATCAAGAACGTCTACAACTATATCGACGCGGGCCACCACGGCTGGCTCGGCTGGGACGACAACTTCGGTGCCTCCGCCGAGTTGTTCAAGTCGACCGCCTCCGGTAACGGCGCGAAACTGTCCGACGTCCACGGCTTCATCGTGAACACGGCCAACTACAGCGCACTCAAGGAGAACAACTTCGCCATCGGCGACTCCGTCGCGGGCAAGTCGGTGCGCGAGTCCAAGTGGGTCGACTGGAACCGCTACACGGACGAGCTGTCGTACGCCCAGGCCATGCGCACCAAGCTGGTCTCGCTCGGCTTCGACCAGAACCTCGGCATGCTGATCGACACCTCCCGCAACGGCTGGGGCGGCACGGCTCGGCCTGCCGGTCCCGGGGCCACCACGGACGTCGACACGTACGTGAACGGCGGACGCTACGACCGACGCATCCACCTCGGCAACTGGTGCAACCAGTCCGGCGCCGGCCTCGGCGAGCGGCCGCAGGCCAACCCGGCCACCGGCATCGACGCGTACGTGTGGATGAAGCCGCCGGGTGAGTCCGACGGCTCGAGCACCGCCATCGACAACGACGAGGGCAAGGGCTTCGACCGCATGTGCGACCCGACGTACACCGGTAACCCGCGCAACAACAACAACATGTCCGGGGCGCTGCCCAACGCGCCGTTGTCCGGCCACTGGTTCTCCGCCCAGTTCCAGGAGCTCATGAAGAACGCCTACCCCGCGCTGTAGGCGCATCGCACTCCGCCGGGGCCCGGGAGAGCACGTCCCCGGGCCCCGGCGGACAGCCGTCAGCATCACCGGCACACCGGTCGCCGGCGCTCGGGGTCACCCCTCTGCGGGGTTGGCGGAGTGCCTACCGCGCGCGAGACCGCTCACCTGGTCGGTCACCGCGCCGATGCCGAGCATCAGCTCCAGGGCGGTCCGGGCCATCTGTTCCTTCGAGACGGTCTCGGCAGCCAGGGACAGCATGGCGTTCTGCATCTCCCCCTTGAAAACCTCGATGAGGGAGAGTTCCGGCGCCAGGTAGCGCACCGACCCCTCGACGTTGGCGAACGCCTTGCCGAGGACGGCGACCGTGGGGCTGGTCCTGATGCCCCGCTTGGTGGAGCACGTCAGGACGCGAGTGAGGGTCAGGCCGAAGTTGAGCTCTTCGAGGGGGGCGTCGGCGATCTGCGGCACCAGGGCCGCCATGTCGGAGGAGAAGGCACCGAGCTTCGCCCAGGGCGTGGCATGCCCCAGCTCCACCCACGCTTTGGCCAGCCCATGACCGTCGTTCTGAGCCAGGGTGAGGAGGATCAGCATGAGCAGCATGCCGGTCCGCCGGTCGGTGCGCCCCACCATGCCCCAGTCGATCAGGGTCGCCTTCTCCCCGGGGGCGACGAAGACGTTCCCGGGATGGAGATCGGCGTGGAAGAAGCGGTCTACGAAGAAGCCGCGAAACACGAACGCCAGCAGGTCCTCCCCGATGCCCATCCGTTCGTGCGTGGAGAAGGCGTCCTGGTCGGCATGGCGGATGGACCGGCCCGGCGCCAGACTCTGCACCAGAACCCGCGGGGTGGCGAGGAGCACCTCCGGAACCGCGAGGTGCTTGAAAGACGCGGTGAGCTCGGCGGCTCGCCGCATGTTGCGTGCCTCTGTGGTGAAGTCCAGTTCGGGTCTCATCGCCTCGAAGAGGACTTCGAGCATGGCCTCTACGTCGACCACGGCGGTGAACCGGGGGGCCAGCCGTCCGGTCAGGCGGGCCCCCCGGCGCAGGATCGCCATGTCCTGGACGACCGTCTCCCGCACTCCAGGACGCTGAATCTTCACCACGGCGGGTCGCCCGTCGGCCAGGGTGGCACGGTAGACCTGGGCCAGGGATGCCGCACCCAGGGGTTGCTGGGTGTCGATGTCCCTCAGTTCCCTGGCCCAGTTGGCGCCGAGCTCCTCACGCAGCACCGGCTGGAGCTCGGAGAAGGGCAGTACGCACGCGTTGTCATGCAGTTTCTCCAGCTCCGGAATCACGTAATCCGGCACGATGTCGGGGCGGGTGGAGAGAATCTGACCGACCTTCATGTAGAAGGGGCCGAGCTGCTCGAACGCCCTGCGGACACTCTGAGCGCGCTCCGATCTCTGCTGTGCCCGCCCGTCGAAGGTCCCCGGCCTCCCGGGACGGCCGTTGCGCACGGAGCGGGACAGTTCCTCGGCCGCGAGCCGCCTGAACACACGGGACACCTGGCTCAGACGGCCGCTGCTCACCATGGGACCGCCTCGACGATAGACAGCAGCTGATTACCGGCAACGCCAGGACGTCACGTCCGCCTCGACTCCTGACCCCTCACGGAGCCACGTGCGGCCGACGCCTCCCGCAACGCTTCGACGACGTCGGACAGTTCGGAGCGCAGGGCCTGAACGGTTCCTGCGAGGTCGTCCTGCTCGGCCCTCTCGTCGCGCCGGCTCTGACGGGGGAAGTCAGTGGCTGCCGCGGCCCGGGGGGAACGGTCCCTGGAGTCGTAACCGTCGTCCTCGACGGATCGACGGCCACCTTCCCGGCCCCTCCAGCGATCGCGGTCCCGGTCGTGCCAACGGCCGTCGTCCTCGCGTGGCCGCCAGTGATCGTGGTCGTACCATCGGCCGTCGTCCTCGCGCTGGCGCCAGTGATCGTGGTCCCGGTCGTGCCAACGGCCGTCGTTCTCGCGTTGCCGCCAGTGTTCATCCCTCCTTCGTCGTCGCCCACCCCTGCGCCTTTCGAGTTCGTCGTAGTCGATGATGTCATCGAATGCCTCTTTGAGGTCGTCCGTGAGGCCACCGAGGAGGTCTCTGAAGGTGTCGCTGGTGCTTTTACCCATTCGTTTTTCCTTTCGGAGTTCTTCCGAGGTGCCGATCGATTTTCGGTGACGGCCCTATTGGGTGCAGGTGGTTTATCGCTCGTCTTCCAGGTGGAGGACGAGTCCGGCACGGATACCGAGCCAGATGGAGTGGTCACTTCCCGAGCCGTCGAGCGCGAAGCGGCCGTACCGGAGATCCCGCTCGTCGGTGCGAACGGTGACCCAGACGTTGTCCAGCAGCCAGTGGTCGCTCTCGACCTGCGCGTTGAGTCGCAGGTACACCGGGTGGCGGGTCACGTCGTCGAGCGTCAGCCGCGGTGCCGACGGGTCGTTCTCCGACGGGTGCGTGACCGTGCTGTCACGCCCCAGCCTGAAGTTGTTCCTGTCTCCGCGGCGGAAATCGTCCTCGTCGTAGTTGTCGAGCAGGAATTCGCGCCCTCCCAGGCCCAGATAGACCAGGGCGTCCGTGCCTGCGTCCGGTTCATCACCGGTCAGCACTTCGATGTCGATCTGTTCGATGTCGGCCATGACACTCCCTTTTTTCGGCCGAGACCCGGGCGTACATGCGGGCCTTCGGGTCGATTGGACGGGTGTTGCGATAAGGATTCCCTACTGTGTCCTGATAAATTCCGGAGGGAGCGGCGATTAATTTTTCGCGGGCCGGATCACTTTCCTCTGGATTTATTATCCGAGGAAAGTAATATCGGCCGGGGGAGAGCGGGGGCCGGGCTTGCACCGGGCGTACTCAGTGGGATCGTTCGATCAAGTAGTGCGCGAGAGCAGTCAGTTCCGCTCCGGCGCGGGGGTGAAGAGGCAAGGACGCCAGCGTTTCCCGCGCGCGCCGCAGTGCGGCATGTCCCTCTCCGGTGACGAGAGCGCGGCCGCCTCCGTCCTCGATCAGCTCGGTCGCCCGAGCCACCTGTGTGTTCGTCAGGGCGTCCGGACCAGCGAGCAGCTCGGCCAGCCGTCGTGCCGCGGGACCGTCCCGCTCCAGGGCTCTGAGCACGGGTAGCGTCTTCTTGCGCCGACGCAGGTCGCTGCCGACGGGCTTTCCTGTCCGGGCGGGGTCGCCCCAGATTCCCAGGACGTCGTCCATGATCTGAAAGGCCAGACCCACCTCGCGGCCGGCTGTGTCGAAAGCTTCGACGTGTCGCGGGCTGCCACCGGCGAGCAGCGCGCCCATCGCGGCGGACATACCGAGCAGAGCGCCTGTCTTGTTCACCGCCATCGCCCGGTACTCCGCGGCGGTCACGGCGCCGGGGCCGCGCCAGGGGCGATCTTCGAAGTCCAGGTCCTCGGTCTGTCCGTGCATCAGTGCGCGCAGGCAGCCACACAGCAGAGTCAGCGCCTGCGGGGCGTGCTCCCCCGTGGAGTGGGCCGCGGTCTCTATCGCGAGGGTGAGCAGGACGTCACCGGCCAGGACAGCGGGTCCGATGCCGTACGTCTTCCACAGGGTGGGGCGGTGCCGGCGCCGTTCGTCGTGGTCCATGACGTCGTCGTGCACGAGGCTGAAGGCGTGTACGAGTTCCGCCGTCACCGCGGCCGGCACGGCGTCCTGGCCGCGGCCGCCGACGGCCTCCGCGGCCAGGACCGCCAGAACTTGCCGAATTCCCTTGCCCGTTCCTTCGCGGACATCAGCGTGGAATTCTCCGTCCGCGTCGCACCATCCGAAGGAGTAGCGCGTCATCAGGCCGGTCCGCGGATGGAGCCGGTCCGTGACGGACCGCAGCGCCGGATGGACCAGATGGCGACAACGGTCGATCACGTCGTCGATGCGTTCGTCGTGAACCGTGGACAGGGAAGTCATGCGTTCACATCCTTTGTCTCGGTGCGCCTGAACGAGAGGGCGCCATCACCTGCGAGGAGGGGAGGGGGCGCTCGGCCGTCGGCTGCCTGATCCCTCGGGGTACGGGTGGTCCGGGTCTGCGCCGTCCTCGGCCTGCCCCGCGTTCCGCTCCGTCGTCGGCACCCAGCGCCCGCCGGAAGGCTGTTTCGCGCCGCCGCCGGCCCGGGCGGCTGCCTCACGGCTGCCGGGTCAGGCAAGGTCGTCCCACCACCAGGCGACGGAGGGTATGGGCACCGGGCCACTGCCGCTGTGCGCAGGCACGTCCGACCACCTCGGCGGTGCTTCATCCGCAGGCGCGGGGCCCGCGTCCGAACCGACATAGCGCGGCACGTGCAGCCCCCATTCGATATTCCCTCGGATGCCGTGGCACAAGCCGAGCAGGTAGGACCGCAGCTCCGTACTCGCCCACTTCCGTACTTGCTCCTGAAGCTCAAGGAAGCGCGTCAGAATGCGGTCGCGCATGCTGGTCGCCGCTCCGACGGCCTCCGCCAAGGTCATGTCCGTTCCTTGCGTCAGAGCGCGGTAGACGTTCATGTCCTGGCCGTTGGCGTGCTCTTTGCGCAGCGAATGCCGGTCGTTGTCGAGGGCTGCGACGGCGATGGCCATCTCCGTCAGGGCCCGCACCGCGGGTCGGTGCATCTCCGCTGCCTCCACCTGGACACCGGTGGCCAATTCCAGCATGGCGAACGTCGGTTCGCCGCCGGAGGACAGCAGCCTCATGGCGAGGTATTCGTCCAGCCGCGGCATGTGCCCACGGGTGTAATTCCCGACCTGCCAGCACACGCCCGCCAGCCATGCCCGGTGTGCCGCGGCGAAACGGTGGAACTGCGTCGAGGTGCCCAGGGAGCGGAAGCGGGTGGCGATGTCCTGCAACGGCGGTGTGTAGCGCTCGCCGTCGTCGTGGGCCGTCGGCGCCTCCAGCGCTCGTTGCACACGCCCGGCTACCGCGTTGAACTCGGAGGGCCGCCTGCTCAGTGGTCCGTTGTCGCATCGGGCGTCATCGAAGGCGAAACCCCAGTAGACCCACAGCGACGCGGCCAAGAGGCGGTCGTCGTCCGCCCCGGGAGCGAACCGACCGTAGAAATCGACGCTCCGTGAAGCGGCGGTCCGCCGGTATTCGTCTTCGGTCACGCACATACCGCACGCGCGGACCCATTCCAGGGCCCGCCGCTCGATCGACACGGCGCGGGGGTGGCAGCGGGACTCCAGTGGACAGAAGTAGGGGGGCAACTCGGCAGCGACCAGAGAATCGACCACGGATGACCCTTCCCGTAGAGCGCAGGTACTGCCACTCCAGGCTGGCACCCGACACACCTTCCGGACGGGTTCCTGAATGGAAACCCATCTAACAGGTGAAAAGGCTAGCTATCTCATCGGACAATCAGTTATTCGATGGTCCTGACTCGAAGTCTCCCTATCGGATGGGACTGACAGGAGGACGCTGACCGACCGCTCAAGAGGTCACCTTGGCGGCTGAATTGAACGCATTGAGGCATTGGCGCTCGACAGTGCGCTACCGCCCACAGCCTGTACGCCCTTGGCGCACCGCCCTGCCAAGTGCCGAAATGGTAATGCCTTGTGAGTTCGATCCCAGGGCGTGGCGGTGAGCGGGCCGGAACCCGACTGCCTCCCAGCTTCCTCGTGATGAAGGACGGACCGCCCATGCACGCGCATCCCGGCATCGAACAGCCCGGCAGGGATCAGGACGAGCCGATCGCGATGGTCGGGGCCGCGTGCCGGTTCCCGGGCCGGGTCACTTCCCTGACCTCGCTGTGGCGTCTCTTGATGGCGCGCAGAGAGACGGTGCGGGAGGTGCCGGAAGAGCGGTGGGGGAAGGCCGAACTGGCCGGTCTCCCCGCTCAGGTCGCGGACCGGCTGCGTTACGGCTGCTTCTTGGACGACGACGTCTACGCCTACGAGCCGGAGTTCTTCGGAATCAACCCACAGGAAGCGCCGTGGGTGGATCCGGAACACCGGTTGCTGTCCGAAGTGACCTGGGAGGCCATCGAACACGCGGGAATCCCCGCCCAACGGCTTTCCGGTACGCCCACGGGAATGTTCTTCGGTATTTATCAGAAGGACTACATGCTGCGCGTGCAGCGGCCTCTGGAAGAGGTCAACGCCTATGCGATGTACACCGGTTTCGACAGCATCGGACCCGGACGCGTGGGGTTCATGCTGAACCTGAAGGGCCCGCAGGTCGTCGTGGAGAGCGCCTGCGCGTCCGGCCTGGTCGCTGTGCACACCGCCTGCCAGAGCCTGCGGGCCGGCGAGACGGACGTCGCCCTGGCCGGGGCGGCCATGCTGTCCCTCGGGCCCGAGGGGGTCATCGCCCCCGCGCTGTGGGGCGTGTTCTCCCCGACCGGGCGTTGTCACGCCTTCGACGCCGACGCCGACGGTTACGTCCGCGGAGAGGGCTGCGGCGTGGTCGTACTCAAGCGCTTGTCGGACGCGGTACGGGACCAGGACCGGGTGCTCGCGGTGGTGCGTGGCACAGCGGTCAACCAGAACGGCCGGGGTACGCGGCTGAGCGCGCCCTCGGAGCCGGCACAGATCGATCTGTACCGCCTGGCGCTGGAGCGCTCGGGCGTCGAGGCCGGTGACATCGGGATGGTGGAGGCGCACGGTCCGGGCACGGCGGTGGGCGACCCGATCGAGTTCGCCGCGGTGGCCGCGGTCTACGGCAAGGGCCGCGACCGGTGCGCGCTTGGCTCGGTGAAAACGAACATCGGCCACACCGAACCGGTGTCGGGCGTGGCGGGTCTGCTGAAGGCCGTCGCGTCCCTCCAGCACGGCATGGTGCCGGCCAGTCTGCACTTCAGCAGCTGGAATCCGCAGATCGACCCCAGTGGTACCCGGCTGTTCGTACCCACCGACTCGACCGAGTGGCCGGTGCGGAACGGTGCCCGACTGGCCGCGGTGTCGTCCTTCGGCATCAGCGGCACCAATGCGCATGTCGTGCTGGAGCAGCCTCCCGTTGTCTCCCCGGCCCGGCGCGTGACCCGGCCGATCGTGTCCGGTGACTCCGGTCCGGCCCAGGACGGCGCGGCGGAGCGAGGCCTGGCCCGGGACGACGAAGCCCTGCGCGTGTTTCCGCTCTCCGCCGGTACGCCCGCGGCCCTGAGGAGCGCGGCCGGGCGGCTGGCCGAGTGGCTGCGGGGTGAGGGCGCGCGGACTCCGTTGGGCGACGTGGCGCACACGCTGGCCGTGCGGCGCTCACCCGCCCGGGAACGAGCCGCCGTGGCCGCTGTCGGCCGGCCGGAACTGGTGGCGCGACTGGAGGAATTGGCGGCCGGGGGTGCGCTCTCCGCAGGGACGGCGACAGGCAGGGCGGTGCCGGGCGCCGGAGAGGGCGTGGTGTGGGTCTTCTCGGGACACGGATCGCAGTGGGCGGGCATGTGTCAGCAACTCCTGGACAAGCACGCGGAGTTCACCCGGGTCATCGACGAACTCGAACCGCTCGTGGCTGAGGAGTCCGGCTTCTCCCTGCGTCAGACCCTGAACCACCCCGAGGTGGTGCGGGGGTTCGACCGGGTTCAGCCAGTGATCTTCGCCATCCAGTTGGCTCTGGCGGCGATGTGGCGCTCCCACGGTGTCGAACCCGCGGCCGTGATCGGCCACTCCATGGGGGAGGTCGCCGCCGCGGTGACCGCGGGAGCACTGAGCGTCCGGGACGGGGCACGGGTCATCTGCCGCCGCTCCCGGCTGATCCTGCGGACCGCCGGGCAGGGCCTGATGGCTTCGGTCGCGCTGGGACGCGCCGAGGTCGAACGTCTGCTGGCGGAACAGGACGTGCAAGGTGTGAGTGTCGCGGTCGTCGCGTCGCCGGAGAACACCGTCGTCGGCGGGGACGCCGACCGCATCCGCCGCCTCGCCGAGGAGTGGGACGCCCGCGGTGTGGGCGTCCGCGTGATCGAGGTGGACGTCGCCTCCCACACCGCCCACATGGACCCCATCCTGCCCGACCTCGCCGACGCGCTCGCCGACGTCGTCGGCAGGCCGCCGGAAACGGCCTTCTACAGCACCGTGACCGACGACCCGCGCGAGCACGGCGTCTTCGACGCCGGCTACTGGTCGGACAACCTCCGCCAGGTGGTGCGCTTCACCGACGCGGTGCGGGCCGCAGCCGAGGACGGGCACCGGCTGTTCGTCGAGATCGGACCCCACCCCGTGCTGATGCACCCGGTGCAGGCCACGCTCACCGCGCACGGCCACGCCGGCACCGCGGTCGTGCCCTCCCTGCTGCGCGACACCGACGACGCGCTGGCGTTCCACACCCATGTGGGAGCACTGCACTGCGCGGGCCATCCGCTGGACTGGGCAGAGCGCTACGGCGTCGGCGCCCTCGTCGACGTACCGACGACCACCTGGGAGCGCACGCGGTACGTCGTCGACCCCTCCCCGCTGCGGCAGTCGGCCGTGGCCCACTGTGGCCCCTCCGCGCACCCGCTCACCGGACCGCACACCGCGGATCCCGACGGCGAGGGCCGCCACTTGTGGCAGACCCGTGTCACCCCCACGACACTGCCCTGGCTGGACGCGCACCGCGTCAACGACATCGCCGTGGTGCCCGGTGCCGCCCTGTGCGAGATGGCCGTCGCCGCCGCCGCCGACCTGTACACCGCCGGCCCGGAACGCCTGTGCGTCACCGGCATCGACCTGCAGCGCTTGCTGCTGCCGTCGCCTGACGGCACGTCAGTCACCGCCACCGCCGAAACGTCCGGCCCGGACGCCGCCCGCTGGCGGGTGGTCAGCACGGCTGCCGACGGTACTTCCGTCCAGCACGCCCAGGCAGCCCTGCACCTCACGCCCGAAGGCGAACCCGTGCCTGAGGGCTGTGACCCACAGCGGCTGCTCGCGGAGTTCCCGCACGCCGTGGACACCGCGGACGTCTACCGGCAGATGCGTGAGGAACGCGGCGTGCGCCACGGCCCGCCCTTCCTCGGCCTGCAGGCCCTGTACACGGACGGGGCACCGGCCGGCCGCGCGGGCGCCCGCCTTCTGGCGCGCCTTCGGGTGCCCGACGAGGGCCGGGCCGGCGCACCGGCGCTTCACTGCCATCCCATCGTGCTGGACACGTGCCTTCAGGCGGTCGCGGGCGCCGTACTGCGCACCGGCAGTGTGCCCGTCGGCGGCATCCTGCCCCGGGGCGTGGAAGTGCTGCGGCTGTACGGGACGGTTCCGCTCAGCGGCTACTGCCTGGTCACCCTCCGGCTGGTGGAGGGTGACCGGTACACGGCGGACTTCCGGCTGTGGGCCGACGACGGGTCGGTGGCTGCGGACGCGACCGGCGTAGAGTTTCGCCACGTACCCGCCGAGAGCGCACAGGAGCGCTTCGCCAACCGCCTGCTCCAGACGTCATGGGAGCCCGCGGAGCGCCCGTCGACGGACACGGCGCCCGGCAGCTGGACCCTCCTCGCGGAAGCCGGGCGCGAGCCGTACGCGAGGGAGCTGAGTGAAGCCCTCAAGGAGCGAGGCGCCGACGCGGACATCCGGACGCTCGCCGCTGATGACACCCCGGAGAGCGGTACCGCGGCGGTGACGCCGTCCGAGCCCGACGCACCGGCCCCGCGGGCAGTGGTGTATTTGCCCGCGTCCGGCACCCGGCCCGACGGCGTGACACCCGACCGCCGAGCTCGGGAACAGGTCGCCCGCCTGGTGGAGACGGCCCGCGCACTCGCGCAGAGCACCGGCAGTGGGGTGCCGCCGCGCCTGTGGACCGTCACCCACGCCGCGCAGCAGGTCACGCCCGAGGACAGGCCTGATCTGGCGCAGGCCGGTCTGCGCGGGCTCGTGCGGGTACTGAGCTACGAGCACCCCGAACTGCGCCCCGGCGTCCTGGACCTCGATCCGCGAACGCCCGTCACGGAAGTGGCCGCAGAACTGCTGGCCTGCCCCGACGAGCAGGATGAGGTCGCCTACCGGAACGGGACCCGTCACTTGGCGCGCCTGCGCAACACCCCGCTGGACGAGCGGGAGCGCCGCCACAGCACGGTCGTCCACGGGCGCGACCGAGTGGCCCTGCACCTCACCCGCCCCGGCGACCTGGATTCCTTCGAGCTCGTGGCCCAGTCCCGCCGTCTGCCCGGACCCGGCGAGGTCGAGATCCGGGTGGACGCCACCAGCGTCAACTTCATCAACGTCCTCCAGGCCATGGGCGTCTACCAGAGCTTCAGCACCGGCGAGGAGCGCCCGGCCCCTTGTGCCTTCGACGGCGCAGGCGTCATCACCGCCGTCGGAGACGGCGTCCGGCAGGTGCGGGAGGGCGACCGCGTGGCCGCCATGTTCGTGGACGAATCCCAGTCCGCGCTCATGTCCTCCTTCGCCACCGTCCGCGCCGACTGCCTCCTGCCGGTGCCGGACGCGATGACCACACAGGACGCCGCCGCCCTGCCCTGCGCGTACCTGACCGCCTGGTATGCCCTGCGGCACCTGGCCCGGCTCCGGCCGGGAGAGAAGGTGCTCATCCACTCGGCCAGCGGTGGCACCGGCCTGGCCGCACTGTCCCTCGCGCGAGCCTGCGGCGCGGAGGTCCTGGCCACCGCGGGCAGCGATGCCAAGCGGACCTACCTGCGCGGCCTGGGCGTCCCGCACGTGATGGACTCCCGCTCCCTGGACTTCGCCGACCAGGTGCGCGACCTCACCGGGGGTCGCGGCGTCGACGTCGTACTCAACTCCCTCACAGGCCCTGCGCAGTCCGCCGGCCTCGGTCTGCTCGCGCACCGGGGCCGGTTCGTCGAACTCGGCAAGCGGGACATCTACGCCAACACCCGGCTGGGGCTGCTGCCTTTCCGCCACAACGTTACCTTCACCGGCGTCGACGTGCTGATGATGATGCAACAGGACCCGGACCTGCTCGCCGAGGGCTACCGCGAACTCACCGTCATGCTCACGGAAGGCACCCTGCCGCCGCTGCCCGTCACCGAGCACCCCGTCGCCGAGGCGGCGTCGGTGTTCCACACCATGGCCTCCGCCCGGCACACGGGCAAACTCCTCCTGGCCTGGCCCGCCTCGGGCACCGACACCTTGCCCGTACGCCCCGAGGACGTCCCCGTCGTCCGGCCCGACGGGAGCTACCTGGTCACGGGCGGGCTCGGCGGACTGGGACTCCTGGTCGCCCGGTGGCTGGCCGAACGTGGGGCCGCAGCTGTGGTGCTCATCTCCCGAAGCAGCCCCACGGCGGCCACCCGCACCGCCCTCGACGCCATCACCGAGGACTTCGGCACCCGCGTCGAGGCCGTGAGCGGGGACCTCGCCGAGCCGGGTGTCGCCGACTCGCTCGTGACGGCCGCCCTGGGCACGGGCCACCGACTGCGCGGCGTCGTCCACGCGGCGGCCGTCGTCGAGGACGCCACCGTCGCCAACCTCTCCTCCGCTCTCCTGGAGAGAGTCTGGCGCCCCAAGGCGACCGGAGCCTGGCTGCTCCACCACGCCGTAGCCGGTCAGGACCTGGACTGGTGGGTCACCTTCTCGTCCGCCGCCTCCCTCCTGGGCAACCCCGGACAGGGCGCCTACGCGGCCGCCAACGCCTGGCTGGACGAATTCACCTCCTGGCGTCGGGCCCAGGGCCTGCCGGCTGTCTGCGTCAACTGGGGGCCGTGGGCGGAGGTCGGCCGCGGCGCCGGGATGGAGGACCGCGGCTACGCCATGATCACGCCCGGGGAGGGCATCGCCGCTCTGGAACGGATCCTTTCCCACGACCGCGACCGCACCGCTTATACGCCGGTCGACCTGCCCCGGTGGCTGGAGTCCTATCCAGCCACCGCACGCACCGCCTTCTTCGCCGAACTGGCCGCCCCGGCGGCGGGCTCGGATCCCGCCGGTACGCGGAGCGTCCTGTTGGAAGCCCTGCGGGAGACGGACAGCCCTCAGCAGCACCAGCAGTTGCTGCAGCCCGAGGTCCTCGGTCACATCGCCGCGGTTCTGCGGCTGGGTACGGACCGGTTCGATGCCAACACGTCCCTGGTCACGCTCGGCCTCGACTCGCTCATGGCCATCGCCCTGCGCAACCGCCTGCAGCGCGAACTGGCCCTGGACATCCCCACCACCGTGATGTGGACCCACCCGACGGCATCCGCTCTCACTCGCTACCTCCTGGGCCGCCTCCACCCCGGACAAGGACCCGACGACGCCGCTTCCGGGACAGAACCCACCGCCACCTAGACCGGCTTCCACCACGGCCCCGCCCGTCCAGGGGCGCTGTCCGGTGGGTGCTTCTCGGCACCCGGACACCGCGACGGGCGGAACCCTGGCCGACACCGCACTGCTCAGCCGCACCCGGCTGGCAGCACCCATCCGTCCGCCTCCTCCAACCCCTAGGTGGTCACCGCATGCTCCCTCCCTCCACCCCTGCCCGCGCACCTGCCGTCTGGGACGTGATCGTCGTCGGAGCCGGGCCGGCCGGCGCCACCGCCGCCCGCGTCGCCGCCGAGAACGGCTGCGAGACACTGCTGCTGGAACGCGCCGCCATCCCCCGGTACAAGACCTGCGGCGGCGGACTCATCGGAGCGTCCCTCGCCGCCCTTCCTCCCGGTCTGCCCCTGAACGTCCACGACACGGCCGGCCAGTTCACGTTCACCCTCAACGGCCGAAGAGAACGCACCCTCGACTCCAGTTCCCCGACATGCGCCATGGTCTACCGCAGCGAGCTCGACGCGGCACTGACCGAGGCCGCCGCCGTATCAGGCGCGGAGGTCCGCGACAGCACCACGCTGACCACCCTGGAACAACAGGGCGCGACGGTGACCGTGAAAACCAACCGCGGCGACACTCTCCGTGCCCGAGCCGTCGTCGGCGCCGACGGCAGCGCCAGCAGAGTCTCCCGGTACGTAGGAGTGCAGTGCGCACAGGTCGACCTCGCCCTGGAGGCCGAGGTACCGGTCGACGGCAGGACAGCCGACCGCTGGCGAGGCCGTGCCCTCATGGAGTGGGGACCGCTGCCGGGCTCCTTCGGCTGGGTCTTCCCCAAGGGCGATGTCTGCACCGCCGGAGTGGTGGCCGCCCGTGGCAACCCTGCCGCCCTGCGCGCCTACAAGGAAGACTTCCTCGAACGTCAGGGACTTCTCGGCCCCCGGCCCCTGCACGACACCGGCCACCTCACCCGGTGCCGCCGCCCCGACTCTCCACTCGCCCGCGGTCGCGTACTGGTCGCCGGTGACGCCGCGGCTCTCGTCGACCACTGGTCACGAGAAGGCATCTCCTACGCCCTGCGTTCAGGAGACCTCGCGGGTCGCGCCGCCGCCCACCTCGTCACCGCCGCTGAAGAGAAAGCAAGCGCAGTCGCCGGCCACTACGGACGGCAGGTCGACGACATCCTCGGCGGAGAGATGCGCGCCAGCCGTTCGCTGATGAACCTCTTCGCCCGCAACCCCGGTCTCGTCCACACAGCACTGACCCGCCTGCCTCCGGCATGGCGCCACCTCGACGCCTACCTCGCCGGTCGCACCAGCGTCGCCGAGATCATGGCCACACCCTTCGCGCGGACAGCCGCCGCCCTGGCCACGCGCCTCCCACTCAAGCCCGCGAGAACGCTCTGACGGGAAGGGACATGGAGCTATTCGGCGGGTCCCGTCCGCATCCTTACGCCCACGTGTGGGGTTCGTGAAGGGAGTTGTCGCTCAGGTGCGCAGGCAGCCGACGGCACAGCCGTCGCCGAGCCTCGTCGTCACCGCGGTCTCAGAAGCGTCGGCCTGCTGCCGACTCGGTGGGAGATGCGCACTCACAGTTCGCCAAGTGCCGTTCCAGGAACGCTTGTTCCTCTTGAGCTTCAGGGAGTAGGGGTACGTTGGGGCGAGCGGGTCGCCCTGTCTGTGCGAGCTCTCCTGTGCCCAAGCGCCAGGCGAACGCCAGCGCCCGGTGCGCGACTTCTCCGTCGCCCTTACCACACGTGATCAACGGAAGCTACCCCGCCGTTTCTCCGGTGTGGCTGGTTATGATCGGCACCCCCACATCGCGTCACAGCCGGACCGGACTTCCCCCAGCCCTGAACCCAGGGCTGCGTCCGGTCGCGGCTGTTGAGCCGTCCCCACTGTTTTCCCGCTCCCCGAGGACCGATGTCTCCCATAGAACCCGAAGGCGCACGAGAGCATTCGCCGACTCGTCGGCGGCGTACCCTGCGCCTGCGTACGCTGCTCATCTGGCTGGCAGTCATCCCTATTCTGGCGATGAGCACCCAAGTGGTCATGACCGCACAACGGCTGAAGCACCAGTCGGAGCATCTGCGCGCTGACGTGGCAGTTGCTGAGCGGATCGACGTGCCCCTGACCGGGCTGATGACCAGAGTGCAGGCCGAGCGGACGATGACCGCCACACGGTGGGCGGGCGGCTCCGTGTCCGAGAGAGAGCTGCGCGAGCGGCGCGCGGCCACGGACCGGGCCGCGGACGAGTTCCGCCGGTCGGCGGACGGAGCTCTGGCGGCGAACGGGCGCGAGGGCGAACATTACGTCGCCGAGCTGAAGGACGGCCTCACGGACCTGGCCGCGTACAGAAAGCGCGCGGACGCTCGCAGCGGGGGAGCGGATCGGACGATCGGCTACTACTCCGACCTCGTCGACCGCATCATCCGGGTGTACCAGAACGAGTTCAGCCATGCGGAAGACGCCGAGCTCATCCAGGAGAGCGGCGTAGTCGTCACGGTGTTCACGGTGTCCGAGATGGTGGCACGCGAGACCACCATTCTCGCCCTGGCCGGGCCGTCCAGGCGTCTGAGCCCCTCCGCGTTCGCCGAATTCGTCAACTCCGTCGGATCTCAGCGCTACCAGTACGACGAGTGGGTCGCGCCCTATCTGACGGCCGAGGACAGA
Organism: Streptomyces sp. NPDC050147; assembly: GCF_040660195.1. NCBI lineage: Bacteria > Bacillati > Actinomycetota > Actinomycetes > Kitasatosporales > Streptomycetaceae > Streptomyces > Streptomyces sp. NPDC050147. The sequence continues at coordinate 142,202 of NZ_JBFALJ010000015.1, forward strand.
GCCGCCTACGACCAGGTCTTCGCCTCGGACGGCTGGAAGACGAAGGTCCGCATCGAGGACGCGGTCATCTCCGACCACCAGAACACCGCGTCCGGCATCACGCTGCCCAAGGAGGCCGACGCCTGGCGCGGCGCGTATGACAAGTTCGCGGCGCGCGTCGCCGCACTCGACGCGAAACAGGGGAGAGCACTGCTCGTGCGCGCCGACGACAAGGCCACGCAGCTGGAGAACGAGGTCATCTGGCTGATCGTCGGAAACGGCGCAGCCGTCCTCGCCGTCGCGGCCGTCATCGTGCTCACCACGCGCTCCGTGCTCCGCCGCCTGCGCGGTCTGCACCAACGCACGGTGGCCGTGGCCGAGGACACACTGCCGGATGTCGTGGCCCGGCTCCAGCGCGGGCAGCCCGTCGACGACGATGCGCTGCCCGCGGTGAGCGGAGACCAGGACGAGGTCGGACGTATCAGCGACGCGTTCGCCCGGGTCGTCTCCGTATCCGTCGACGGGCATGCGCGGCTCGCGGCCGAGCGTCAGGGCTTCGGCATGTTCGCCGCGGGCATCGCCTCGCGCACCGGAAACCTGGTCAGCCGCCAGTTGACCCTCACCGACGAACTGCAGGACGACTTCGGTCACGACGAGGAGCTCCTCGCCCGGTTGATGCGATCCGACCAGTTGACGGTGGGCATGCGGCGGCAGATCGAGAACCTGCTCATCCTGGCGGGCGGGGAGATCCCCGATCCGCACACCGAGCCCATGCGCGTCGCCGACCTGCTGCGCGAAGCCGCCGCGGAAGTCGAGGACTTCCGGCGGATCGAGCGCCAGGCCCTGGACGAGATCAGCGTGGTACCGCGGGTGATCAGCGAGGTCAGCCACCTCCTGGCGGAGCTCCTCGACAACGCCACCCGGTTCTCCCCGCCGCAGTCGAAGGTGGTCGTCCGTGCCGAACTGGTGACAGACGGGCTGTTGGTCGACATCGAGGACCGCGGGCCCCGGGTGACCGCCGCGACCTACGAGGAGATGAACGGGCGTCTGCGGTCGGCCCCGCCGTACTCCGTCCTGGCACAGAACGCGCACCGGCTCGGGCTCTTCGTGGTCGGCCACATCGCCGAACAGCTCGGGGCCACAGTGACGCTGCGCCGCTCGGTGTACGGGGGGACGTCGGCCGTGGTGATCCTTCCCGGGGAACTCCTCGTGCCGACCGAACCGGCCCCGGCCGGAAGGGAAGCACCGCGTGCGGCGGCGGCGCCCGCCCCGGCACCGGGCCCGCTCGACGAGCGCAAGCCCGAGCTGGTCCTGCACGCGAAGACCGGGTCGGCCGGCCCTGGGACGCCGCAGCGCTCGCCCGAGCGACCCGCGGAGAGCAAGCCGGCGGCGCCTTCCGTGGCACGGGGCGGTGACGCGAAGCCGGCCCTCCCCGAGCGGATCCCGCAGGCTCACATCGCCGAGCAGCTCCGCGCGCCGACACGGGCACCGGCGACCGCCGCGGATCAGGACGCGGAGACACCCGAAGAAGTGGCCGACGCCTGGGCGGACTACGAACACGGGACTCAGACAGTGGAAGCAGAACTCCGACAGGATCAGCCATGACGACGACACCGAACGACATGATCTACAGCGTCCTGGACAACAACCTGAGCAGGATCGCCGGCATCCAGGGAGCCGTACTCCTGTCCAACGACGGGATCAAGCTCAGCTCGTACGAGCTGGAACGGGACCAGGCCGAGCGCATCGCCGCCGCGTCCTCCGGCATCGCTTCCACGATGAAGGCGATCTCCCGGGAGGTCGACGGCGGCCGGGTGATCCGCCAGCTGGTCGAGATGGACGACTGCTACCTCTGCATCGTCGGGTGCGGGGAGGGCAGCACGCTCATCGTGGTGACCTCGCGCAAGGCGCGGCTCGGGGAGCTGGGCGGTGAAGCCGTGCGCACCGCCCAGGCGCTCGGTGAGTGGCTGAGCACGCCTGACCGCGGCCAGGCGCAGCCGTCGTAATGGCGGACGAGCCCGGCCCGCGAGAGGGAGGCCACCGCCGGACGCGGCTGTACGCGCTGACCGATGGGCGTACGGCGGCCGCACACACCGCCCTCACCATGGACACCACGATCACGGCGGTGGCCGTCGCGGACGGCCATGCCGGTCTGCCCAGCGAGTGGCAGGCCATCCTCGCGATGTGCGCGCCTCCGGGCGGCCGGGCGGTCGCCGAGATCGCGGCGCGCATGCGCATCCGCCTCACTCCCATGACGCTGCTGCTCGGCGAACTCGCCGATCGGGGGCTGATCGAGCACCGGCCGCCCCTGGAAGAGACCGAGACCACCAATGTCCACCTGCTCATGAGAATCAGGGACAACCTTGCCCGGATATGACACCCCTGCCCCTGCCCAGGAAGCAGCCCCCGTCAAGATCCTCATCGCTGGGGGGTTCGGCGTCGGCAAGACGACCCTGGTCGAGACGGTCTCCGAGATCGAGCCGTTGCGCACCGAGGAGCGGTTGACCAGCGCGGGCGTCGGCGTCGATGACCTCGACGGCATCGAGTCCAAGACGGCCACCACCGTCGCGATGGACTTCGGCCGCATCACCCTCACCGACGCACAGGTCGTGCTCTATCTGTTCGGCACGCCTGGCCAGGAGCGCTTCTGGTTCATGTGGGACGACCTGCTGAACGGGGCGCTCGGGGCGATCGTCCTCGTCGACACACGACGTCTCGACCGCAGTTTCCCGGCCGTCGACTTCTTCGAGAACCGCGGGCTTCCGTTCGTGGTCGCCGCGAACTGCTTCCATGGCGAACAGCCCTACACCGACGAGGAGATCAGGGCGGCGCTGCATCTGCGTGACCCGAACACACCCATTCGCATGCTCGATGCCCGCTCCCGAGACGACGCGCGCGGTGCGCTGCTCTCGCTTCTGGACATGCTCATCACCAATGCCGGGGTCGCGGCGACGGCGACCGGCTGACACGCGAGGCGCGCCCGAGGCGCCGCTCAGTGGTCCGGGCTGTGAACGGGCCGCCGTCGCCGGGTCCCTGGTCGGCGAGGTGCTCGGCGAGGCGGCCGTGTCCAGCCCTGCTAGTCCTCCGGCGGGGGCGGCTTGGGCGCACCTGCCGGTGGGACGATCTTCGCGTACGCCCGGGGCGTGGCCGGGGTCGAGGTCTCCTGGGTCCCGAGGGATTCCCCCGCCTGCCGCGGCAGCAGCTTGTCGCGGCCGGCCCCCGGGTCCCAGCCGGTGTCGACGGCCTTCTTCTGCCAGACGATCGCGGCGACGAGGACGGCCAGGCCGATCAGCAGCATGAGGACGATGCCGGCCACTGATCCCGCCTTCGCGGCGTTGCCGATGATCAAGCCGAACCAGCCGAAGTCGGCGTCCCCGAACGTGGTGTTGGCCGAGCCGAACGAGCCGAGCACCCCGAGCAGGAACGCCGGCAGGAGGGTGATCAGGACGCCGTTGAGGAACGCGCCGACGGCGGCGCCGCGGCGGCCGCCCGTCGCGTTGCCGAAGACGCCCGCCGCGCCACCGGTGAAGAAGTGCGGGACCAGGCCCGGCAGGACGAGGGCCGTGCCGAACGCCGGGTTGAAGACGCCGGCAAGCAGTCCCAGGGTCACGAGTCCACCGGTGAAGGAGCAGAGGAAGCCGACGAGGACGGCGTTCTGCGCGTAGGGGAAGACGATGGGAGCGTCCAGGGCGGGGATGGCACCGGGCACGACCTTCTGCGCGATGCCCTGGAAAGCGGGGACAAGCTCGCCGAGGATCGTGCGGACGCCGAAGAGGATGACGGCGACGGCGATGCCGAACTGGAGGCCCTGGCCGAGGGAGGCCATCAGGTAGTTGCCGATGCCGGTCGAGCCGGCGTCTCCCTTCCCCGACGAGAACGCCTGGAACGCTTCCGCCCTGCCGGCCTTGGCCAGGAACACAATGGCCATGATCATGTAGATGAGGACCATGGACAGGGCCGTCGCCACCATCGAGTCGCGCAGGAAGCGCAGGCCCTCGGGGAGGTCCATCTCCTCCGTGGAGCGGCTCTTCTTGCCGATGGCTTGTCCGGTCGCGCCGGAGACGATGTAGCCGGCCGCGCCGAAGTGCCCCACGGCGACGGTGTTGTTGCCGGTGACGCGTTTGGTCCAGGGGTGCGCGAAGGCCGGCATCGCGACCAGCATGATGCCGAGCAGCACACCGCCGACCACCACCACGACCCAGGAGGTGACCCCTGCCGTGGCGAGGACCATCGTCAGCAAGGTCGCCATGAACAGCATGTGATGGCCGGTCAGGAACACGTACGAGAGCGGTGTGAAGCGCGCCAGGAGCAGGCTGATGAGGAACCCGAGGATCATCAGCCACGCCACCCGCGAGCCGTACTCGGCCTGGGCGATGCCGACGATGGCCTCGTTGGTGGGGATGACGCCGTGCGAGCCGGTGGAGCCGGTGATCATCTCGCCGAGCGGTTCGAGGGAGGCGGTGACAAGGGTCGCGCCCGCGCCGATCAGCAGGAAGCCGAGGGTCGCCTTGATGGCGCCGCCGACGACCTGACCGGTCGACTTCTTGAGAGCGATGAGACCAACGGCGGTGATGATGCCGATGAGATAGGCGGGGACGCTGAGGATTTCGTTGACGATGAACTTCGCGATGTCGACGAGGACGTTCATGGGGTTCCCGGGATTTCCTGGTGGTTCGGCGGGGCGGGGGCGGGGCGGGGGAGCACGGGGCGCAGGGGATGCAGGGGGTCAGACGTCGTACAGGTCGCGCAGCGCGGCGTCCACCTCCTTGGCGCTGGTGAAGTCCTCGATCACCCGCACCGGAACGCCCACGTCGCCCAGGGCCCTGGCGATCTCGCGGGAGGTCAGGATGGCGACGGCCTCCGATGCCTTGCCCTTGGCGGAGATGGTGTCGGTCGCCTCGGTGTCGACGTAGCGGGACCACTTCCACCGGTCGAGCACCTTGTCGAGCGTCGACTTGAGGAACAGGCTCGTTCCGACACCGTTGCCGCAGACGGTGAGGATCTTGTGCGTACCGCCGGAATCGCGTGCCGTCTTGGCGGCCGTGGGCTCGGCAGTCGCTGCGGTCGCTGCGGTCGCTGCGGTCGCCGCGGACCCCGTGGCCTCGGTGGGCTCCTCGGCCCTCATGAGGATCTGCCGCACCGCCTCGGGGGTCGGCGCCTGGTCGAGGGCCTGCACCGTCTCGGAGTCTGCGAGCAGCCGGGCGAGTGCGCCCATCGCCTGGGTGTGCGCGGAGGCGTCCGTCGCGGCGAGGGCGACGACGAGGCGGACCGGGTCGTTCGTCTCGTGATGGAAGGGGACGGGCTCGACCAGCCGAACCCAGGACATGCCGGTGTGACGCACGGCGGGCGACGGCCGGGAGTGGGCGAAGGCGAAGCCGGGCGCGACGACGATGTACGGCCCGTTCTCCTCGACCGTGCGGAGCATCTCCTGGGTGTACGCGTCGGTGCTGACGCCGTTCGAGACCAGCAGGTCGCCGGCGGCACGGATGGCGCCCTGCCAGTCGGGCGCGGGGGCGTCGAGGCGAATGGCCTCGACGGGGAGCAGTTCGGTGAGCTGGGACATGAGGCAGAGATACCTCATCGAAGCGCGAAACCGATGAAGATTAGGTCGGGCTCCTGAGGTGAGGTATCACGCCTCCCTCACACGTTCATGGCCGCTCCCGAAGGCGGCGTCGGCCCGCGGGAAGCGGCACGGGGGCGACGCCGGGCACCACGGGCACGGACAGGGTGCCGATGCCCTCGACGGTGAGCGTGACGGTGTCGCCGGGCTTGAGCGGTGGGGGAGTCTGCTCGCCGCGCACGCCCCACAGTTCGGCGAGGCAGCCGCCGTTTCCGCAGGTGCCGGAGCCGAGGAGGTCGCCGGGCACGACGCGGGTGCCGCGTGAGGCGTAGGCGGTCATCTCCTCGAACGTCCAGCTCATGTTGGACAGCAGATCGCGGCCGACGACCTCGCCGTTGACCTCCGCGGTCAGGGCCAGCCGCAGGAACCCCTCGCTGTCGCGGTGGGGCTCCAGCTCATCGGCGGTGACCAGGCACGGGCCGATGCTGTTGGCGGTGTCCTTGCCCTTGCAGGGCCCCAGGCCGACGTTCATCTCGGCGGACTGCAGGTCGCGGGCGGACCAGTCGTTGAGGATCGTGTAGCCGATGATGTGCTCGCGGGCCTGCTCGGGCGTGAGGTCACGCCCTTCACGGCCGATGACGGCGGCCACCTCCAGTTCGAAGTCCAGGGCGGAGGAGCCCGGCGGCACGGGGACGGCGTCGGCGGGGCCGTACACCGCGTGGGGGTTGCTGAAGTAGAACGTCGGCGCCTCGTACCACTGCTCGGGAACGCCGCTGACCCCGCTGACGGAGCGGCGCACGCCCTCGACGTGTTCCTCGAAGGTCACGAAGTCGCGCAGGGACGCGGGCTGGAACGGCGCCAGCAGACGGACCTCGCCCACGGTCGGGCCAGGCGGCACATCCAGGGCCTGAGCGCCCAGTTCGAGCAGGGCACGAAGGCCGCCGCCGGCGGCGATGACGTCGGTCAGGGACCGCACACCAGGCAGCGGGAACAAGGTGCCGCCCGCTTCGAGGACGGCGACCCGCTCGGACTGGTGGTGTCGATAGGTGACAAAACGCATGAGAGGCAGCTTCCTCCACAGGGGCCCGAGAGCGCGCCGGCGCCGAGCACGGCACCGGTGGAGCGGGCGCGCTCCCGGGAGTCGGATCGGTCAGACCGGCGGAGCGATGAACACGCCGCGGTCGACGTCGTTGAACGACTCCTTGGCGACGAGTTCGTTCATCGGATTGGCGGTGCCCCACTGGTCGGTGACCTCGGGCCGGGAGAAGTCGTAGACGTGCGGGTGCCAGGTGTCCTCGTCCAGGAGCTCCAGTTCGGTGGTGTACTCCACGGTGTTGCCGTGCGGGTCGAGGAAGTACGTGAAGGTGTTGTCACCGGCCATGTGCCGGCCAGGACCCCAGATCTTCTGGAACCCGGCTCGCATCACGCGGCCCGAGCCGCGCATGTACTCGTCCAGGCCGCGCATCTCGAAGGAGACGTGGTGCAGGGCGGTGTGCGGGCCCTTCGCCAGGGCCATGGAGTGGTGCTGGTTGGAGATCCGCATGAAGTGCATGACCTCGCCCATGTGCGGCGACGACAGCGTGTCCGACAGACGAAAGCCCAGGTGCTGCTCGTACCACTGGCGCGTGCGGTCCAGATCGGGGGAGTTGAGGACGACGTGGGAGAGCTTGACCGGGATGGCCTCCTTCTCCTCGATCTTGCGGTGCTTGCGTACCGCGACGTCGGCGGACACCTCGATGGTGCGGCCGTCGACATCGAAGAACCGGAAACCGTAGCCGCCGCCGGGGGTGTCGACCGATCCCGGCCGGGATATCAACTGCACGTCACCGGCGATCAGTTGCTCGGCCAGGGCGTCGACGTCCGCCGCCGACGCGGCGCCGTAGGAGACCAGGTCCAGGCGCTTCTCCTCGGCCTTGCGCAGCCGCACCACGTACTGCTCGGGCGAGCCCTCGGCGGCCAGGAACGAGATGCCTGAGTCCTCTTCGACCTTGGTCAGGCCCCACACACCGGAGTAGAAGTCGAGCTGCTTGTCGTAGTCGGGCACGGCGAGGTCGACGTGCCGCAGGTGGGTCAGCAGGCGTGAAGTCATGGTGGTCCTCCTTCAGGAGAGATCGAGCAGCGCTCTGGCGGTGGCACCTCGGACGGCTTCGAAGTCGGCGTCGTCCAGGCGGGCGGCGCGCAGTGCTCCGAGCGGGTCCGAGGAGCCCATGTCGAAGGGGAAGTCGGAGCCGAGCAGGACTCGGTCGGCGCCCGCGACGCGCACGAGTTCGCGCAGTACGTGCGGGTCGTGGACGAGGGAGTCGAAGTACAGGCGCTTCAGGTAACTGCTGGGCAGCTGCTCGCAGTTGACGGCCGCGTCCGAGCGGGCCTGCCAGGCGTGGTCGGCGCGGCCCATGTGGGTCGGCAGGTAGCCGCCGCCGTGCGCCGCGATGACGCGCAGGTCCGGGTGACGGTCGAGGACGCCGGAGAAGATCAGGTGCGACAGGGCGACCGCGTTCTCGGCGGGCTGCCCCACCGAGTTGGACAGATACCACTGGTCCAGGCGCTCATCCAGCGTGCAGCCGAAGGGGTGCAGGAACAGCAGCGCCCCGGTCTGCTCGGCCCGCGCCCACAAAGGCTCAAGGGCGGGGTCGGACAGCTCGCGCCCGGGAGCATGGCTGGAGATCTCCACCCCCAGCAGCCCCGCCTCCAGCGCGTGGTCCAGCGCCGCTACGGCCAGCTGAGGATGCTGCAACGGCACCAGACCCAGGCCGCGCAGCCGCGTCGGAGCGGCCGCACAGTGCGCGGCGACGGCCTCGTGCGCCAGACGGAACACCTTCTCCGCCAGCTCCTCGTCGGCCCAGTAGTGGTAGTGCGAAGGGGAAGCGCTGATCAGCTGGATGTCCACTTGTTGTTCGTCCATGGCCCGCAGCCGGGCCTGGACATCGGTCAGCCGCGCGAAGCGCTCCCTGATCATCTCGCCGCTCACCTTGAGCGCGGCAGGCCCGTTGCGGCGCGCGTCCAGCGCCTTGGCCTCCTCAAGTCCCGGTTGCCCGGCGACGAGTTGCTCCACCTCGGGCAGCAGCAGGTGGGCGTGGACATCGACGGTGTGTGTCACGGGCGCTCCCGCAACTGGGACATGGTGCGGACCATCAGGCCGGGAACATCGGCGTCGCGGACCTGGTCGAGCTGCCACTGGCCCAGCTGTACGGACGCTTCGACGACTGCCCGCACGCGCCCGATGCGCCGCTCGTAGTAAGCGTTCAGCAGCGTGTCGTCCCAGGTGCCGCTGCCGGTCAGGAGCTCGGACAGGACCACGGCGTCCTCAAGGGACATCGCCGCGCCCTGGGCGAGAGTCGGTGGGCAGCAGTGCGCGGCGTCGCCGATGAGCACGACACGACCGCGGTGCCAGGAGCCCTCCACCAGCATCTGGTCGAACCACGTGTAGTTGACCTGCGCGGGATCGGTGATGGTCTTGGTGATCTCGGGCCAGTAGCCGCCGTAGGCCGAGGCCAGGCGGACCATCTCGTCGGCGTAACTTTCGGGCGAGATCGTCGCCCGGTCCCGGTTGGCCTCCACGACGTACGCGTAGAGCGTGTCCTCGCTGGTGGGACAGTAACCGGCGATGTAGGCGGGCCCGCCGTACGCGAGGTCGGTGCGTGTCATGCCCTTGGGACGCGGTGCGGCCACCCGCCAGATGGCCATGCCCGTGGGCGCGGGCTTGTCGCTGATGCCGATCGCCGCTCGCGTGACGGAGCCCAGGCCGTCGGCAGCCACGACGAGGTCGTACCTGGCCTCCTCGCCGTCGGTCAACCGCACCGTCACACCAGTGTCATCCTGCTCGACGATCGTCGCGGTACTGCCCAGACGGACGGTGGCGCCACTGGCGCGGACCGCGTCCATGAGGATCTGCTGCAGCTGGGGGCGCTGCATGCCCACGGTGGCGGGCAAGTCGTCGCCGCCGGTACGCAGGTCGTCCTGGACGTGCAGCACGGTCCCGTCCGGCGCGGTGATGCCGACCGAGCCGAAACCGTAGCCGGACGCCCTGATCTGCTCCCACACACCCAGATCGCGCAGCACCCGCAGGGCGTTGCCCTGCAGCGTGATGCCGGACCCGGCGGTGGCGTTCCAGTCCTGTTTCGCCTCGACGAGGTCGACCGCGATGCCTGCCCGGCGCAGCAGGATCGTCAGGGCGTTACCGGCCGCGCCGCCTCCGATCACGAGGACATTGCGAGAGAGGGCCATGAGGAACTCCTTCGTCCCGGTGATTACTTGACGGCGAGCGGATTGATCGGGGAGCCGACCGCTCCCGTGATCGGCAGCGGTGGCGCGGCCAGGAAGAACTCGTAGACGCCGTCGTCGGCGCAGTCCTCGGCCAGGGCCTCCAGGTCCCACATCTCACCGACGAGCAGGCCCATGTTGGGGATGACGACCTGGTGCAGGGGCTGGAAGGCGGCCTCGAACTCGTTCGGGCGTACCTCGAACCCCCAGGTGTCCGTGGCGATCGCGGCGATCTCGCTGCCGTGCAGCCATCCGGCCGTGGTGAAGGAAAGCCCGGGGGCGGGCCCCCCGGCGTACTCGCCCCAGCCGTCGCGTCGTACCCGGGCCAGCTGACCGGTGCGTACGAGCACGATGTCACCCCGCTCCACACGCACCCCCTGAGCGCGCGCCGTTTCTTCGAGGTGGTCGGCGGTGATGGCGGTCCCGTCGGGGAGTTCACCGACCGCGCCTCCGATCGCGCGTCCCACGTCCAGCAGCACGCCGCGTCCGGCGATGTGCGCGGCCATGTGCTCGATACCGGTGACGAGGTCACCGTCGGAGGTGACCGTGGTCGCGGCGTCGCGCCCGTTCCACGCCTTGCCGTGGTCGAAGATGTGGCCCAGACCGTCCCACTGGGTGGAGCACTGCAACGGCATCGCCACCACATCGTCCGCGCCACCGATCCCGTGCGGCAGACCTTGTGTGCCCAGCGCGGCGTCCGCACCGGTGTCCAGCATGGTGTGCACCGGGTTCGTGCGCCGACGCCAGCCCCGCTGGGGGCCGTTCATGTCAAAGGGCTGGGCCAGCGAGAAGGACACACCGCGGCGGACGAGCGCCGCGCCCTGGACGCGCTTGGCCCGGGTGAGGAAGTTCAGGGTCCCCAGGCGGTCGTCCGCGCCCCAGCGTCCCCAGTTCGAGTAGGCCTTGGCGGCCTCGGCGACGGCGCCTTCCGGGTCGAGACGGTCGGGACGGTCCAGCGTCATGCCGTCACCTCGGCCACGCATCGCGTGCGCTGGGCGCCGAGACCGGTGATGGTCGCGTCCATCACGTCGCCGTCGCGCAGCAGCCGGCCCCAGTGCATGCCGTTGCCTGCCGGGCTGCCGGTCAGCACCAGGTCGCCGGGAAGCAGCCGCACGTTCTGGGAGATGTACGAGACGAGGCGCGCGACCGAGAAGATCATGTCCTTGGTCGACTCGTCCTGCATGGTCTCGCCGTTCAGCTCGAGCGTGACCTGGAGATCGTCCGGCGACGCGATGGACTGCGCCGGAACGATCCAGGGCCCCAGAGGGGTGAAGCCGGGAGCGTTCTTGCTGCGGAGCCAGTCGGTGCCGATCTGGGGCATGTCGCGGCGGAACACGGTGGCGCGGTCGGTGAGGTCGTTGGCGATCGTATAGCCGGCCACGTGGTCCAGCGCCTGCTCCACCGGGACCTGGAACGCGGGCCGGCCGATGACGGCCGCCAACTCCAGCTCCCAGTCGGGCTTCTCGGCCCAGCGGGGCAGTACGACGTCGTCGTACGGGCCGGTGATCGAGCTCGGCAGTCCGATGAAGACGTACGGCAGGTCCTCGGTGGCACGCCGGTCCATGATCTCGGCGGCCTCGGCGCGTGCTTCTTCCGCGCTCAGCCCGTCCGAGCCGTCCCGGTGGGCCACATGCAGATCGATGACGTGCCGGCGGTAGTTGGCGCCGGACTGCAGCACCTGGCGTGGGGCGATCGGCGCGTGCACCTGGAACGCGTCCACGAACGGGCTGTCACCGGCGGGGCGGTCGGCCAGTTCGGCGAAGGTGGCGGACAGGCGGTCCCAGTCCTCCATGACGCCGAGCATCGTCAGCGTTGCGTCGTCGAGAGCACGGCGCAGATCCACCACGGAGCCGTCACGCCGGATCAGCGCGGGAAACGCGTCCTGGTCAGCGGCTGAGAGGGACCCCAGGGCGTAGAGGCCGGAGAAAAGCGCGGGGGCGGCTTCGGGTTTCACGAGCATGTCCTCCTGATTGCGGTGTGACTAATCTGGCCCCCACATCCCTGATCAGGGAAATCGATTCTATGGATATGCTTTATCCACCGGACAAATACTCCTGGTCTCGCGCCCGAAGAAGACTCCGTGAACCTTTCCAGCCTCGATCTCAATCTCGTCGTCGCCCTGCGCGCCCTCCTGGAGGAACGCAACGTCACCCGCGCCGGCCAGCGCGTGGGTCTGTCCCAGCCCGCGATGAGCGCGGCACTGTCCCGGCTGCGCCGCCACTTCGGCGACGACCTGCTGGCCCGCACCGGCGGGCACTATGAGCTCACCGCCCTCGGGCAGGTACTGCTGGAGCGCACCGCGACCGCCTGCGACCTCATGGAGCGCCTGTTCAGCAGTCAGGCCGACTTCGATCCGGCCACCGAGAGCCGAACCTTCACCCTGGTCGCCTCCGACTACGCCGTGGCCGTCTTCGGCTCCGCGCTCGGCCGTCTCGTGCACGCCGAGGCTCCCCACGTCAGGCTCCGCTTCACCCAGACACCGACGACCGTGGTGGAAGACCTCGGCGTCCTGCTGAGTACCACCGACGGCCTGCTGATGCCCCACGGCGTGGTCGGTGACATGCCCCGCACCGACCTCTTCCGTGACGAGTGGGCCTTCCTGGTGGCGGAGTCCAACACCGAGGTGGGCGACCACCTGACCCGGGCCCAACTGGCCGAGCTGCCCTGGGTCACCTACCAGCGCACGTACGACGCGCCCGCCGTACGGCAACTGGCGATGCTCGGCATCGAACCCCGCGTCGAAGTCTCCGTCGACAGCTTCGCCATGTTGCCCTTCATGGTGGCCGGTACCAACCGGATCGCCCTGGTGCAGAAGCGCCTGGCCAAGCTGATGCAGAACCTGTCCGCCGTGCGCCTGATGCCGCCGCCCTACGAAGCCGTGCCACTGCGGGAAGCCCTGTGGTGGCATCCCCTCCACACCCACGACTCCACCCACATCTGGCTCAGGCAGGCCGCCCTGCGCGTCGCGGCAGAACTGCACGAACCCGACGGCCGGTGAAGTGCCGACGCGGCGCCGACAGGGCGGCGCACCGCTGAGCGTTGTCCCCCACGTGAGCCACACGCAAGTGCGCTCCCGGGGGTGACGATTCCGGATCGCCGTTTCCATAGCGTTCAGCCATGGCCTGCGGGCCTTGGAATCACCGTGCCGGTCGTCCTGCTGCCGGCCGGTGCGGGGACGGTTCTTGAGGAGTCGAGTACACATGAGGTTCGTCTGGCAGCTGCTGACCGTCCTGGCGGTCTCCCTCATCGGCGGTCAGTGCGTCGGCGCGGTGGAGGACAGCCCGTGGCTGCAACTGGCCGTCGGCACCCTGGCCGCCGTACTCGCGGTGGTCGCCTACGGGTGGGTGGTACGCCGCACCGAGCGCCGCCCGTCCACGGAGGTGTCCCGAGAGGGTGCCGCCCCCGCGCTCGGACGAGGACTCCTGATCGGTGTCGCGATGTTCAGCGCCGTCGTCGTGAATCTCTTCGCCGCCGGGTACTACGAGGTCGACGGCCTGGCGTCGCCGTCGGGCGCGGCAGGGCTGTTCGGCTTCATGGCCGCCGCGGCCGTGACGGAGGAACTGCTGTACCGCGGCGTACTGTTCCGGTTCGTAGAGGAACGCACCGGCACCTGGATCGCGCTGACGCTCACCGCGCTCGTGTTCGGTGCGTCGCACCTGTTCAACCCGGACGCCAGCCTGGTGGGGGCGCTCGCCATCGCCATCGAGGCCGGCGGCATGCTCACCGCCGCCTACGTCGCCACCCGCAGGCTGTGGGTGCCGATCGGCGTGCACTTCGGCTGGAACTTCGCCGCGTCCGGCGTCTTCAGCACCGAAGTCTCGGGCAACGACACCCCGCAGGGCCTGCTTGACTCCGCGACGTCGGGCCCGGTGCTGCTCACCGGGGGCGACTTCGGTCCGGAGGGGAGCGTGTACTCGGTGCTGTTCGGCGTGCTGGTGACGATCGCGTTCATGTGGCTGGCCCACCGGCGCGGCCGCCTGGTGCCCCGCCGACGTGCCGACCGGGTCGCCGCCCCCATTACGCTCGTCCGGTGATCGAACTCCGGAAAGCCGCCCGAGCCCGGCTGCGCCAACGGCCGGGCGGGTGGCACCGGTTCGATGTGACGGCCTGGTACCTCCCGCTCGGCCCGCTGATGATGGCCGCGTCCTTCGTACCGTCGATGCAGAACCACGGCACGCAGCTCGGCGGCGTGCCGGGCCGCTCCTTCGACGTGCTGGCGGTCGTGGCCATCGCGCTGCAGTGCCTGCCCCTGATGGTGTGCCGAAAATGGCCCGCGGCCTGTCTGGCCCTGGTGTCGCTGGGCTTCGCCGCCGACCAACTGCGCGGCTACCACTCACTGGCGGGCACCGGCCTAGCCCTCGCGCTGCTGGGCGCCGGGTCCCGGCTGGAACGCCACCGGCGCGTCACCGCGCTGGTCCTCTCGGTGGCGTACGTGCCGCTGGCCGTCGCTCTGTCCCGGGTCGGATCGGGCGAACCGGCGGGCGAGTTCGTGCTGTTCTACGCGGCGACGGCCCTGGTGTGGGGCGTGGGAACCTGGTTGCGCTCCGTCCGGCTCGCGGAGGCCGAGCGTCGGCGCCACGTCGCCGAGGAGAGCCGCACCGCCGAACGCACGCGTATCGCTCGCGAGTTGCACGACGTGGTCACCCACCATGTGACGGCGATGGTCGTGCAGGCCGAGGCGGCCCGTTACCTGACCGCCGCGCCCGAGCGCCTCGACCAGACCTTGAGTGCCGTGTCGGACACCGGCCGGCAGGCCATCAGCGACCTGCGGCACCTGCTCGACCTGCTCAATCCCGACCACGGCACCGGGCGCGGTACCGTGCGTGACACAGGAACGGCGGAGGTCGGAGCGCCGCACTTCGGGCGGGTCGGCACACTGGTGGACCAGACGCGCCGGGCGGGGCAGCCGGTGGAGTTCACCGAGGAGGGCAGCCCGGCGGAGTCGACCGGCAGTGCCGACCTGGTGGCTTACCGGGTGGTGCAGGAGGCCCTGACGAACGCCCTCAAGTACGCCCACGGCATCCACACCTCGGTCCGGGTCCGCCACGGCGAGAAGGAGATAACCGTGGAGGTCAGCACCGACGCGCTCGGGCCGCGGACGGTGTCCCCCGGCGGCAGCGGGCGAGGCCTGGCCGGTCTGCGGGAGCGGGTGGACGTCCTGGGCGGCGAGTTCAGCGCGGGCACGAGCACGGGCGGCGGGTTCGTCGTACGCGCACGCATCCCTTCGGGGAGCCCGTCGTGAACACGGGTCAGCCGTTCGTGCGCGCCGAGCATCCGGTCGTGGTCGGCGACAACGGCGGGACGACGTCCGGCGGGGCAGCGCCGCTCCGGGTCCTGGTCTGTGACGACCAGGTGTTGGTCCGCACCGGCCTCGTGACGATCATCGGCGCCCAGCCCGACCTGGAGGTGACGGGCGAGTGCGGAGACGGGCAGAGCGCCATCGACCTCGTCGGACGGCTGCGCCCGGACGTCGTGGTGATGGACATCCGCATGCCGGGGCTCGACGGCATCGAAGCCACCCGCCTGCTGGCCGGCGCCTCAGTGCCCCGTCCCGTCAAGGTGCTCGTAGTGACGACGTTCAACCTGGACGAGTACGTCTATGAGGCGCTGCGCGCGGGAGCCAGCGGTTTCCTGCTCAAGGACGCGCCGCCGGACCGGCTGCTGCACGGCATCCGGACCGTGGCCACCGGCGCGGCGCTGCTGGACCCCGAGGTGACACGCCGGCTGGTGGGCAGGTACGCCACCCGGATCAGGCCCGCCGAGGACGGCTCGGCGCGGGATCTCCCGCTCACCCCCCGGGAGCTGGAGGTGCTGCGGCTGATCGCGGACGGCCTGTCCAACACCGAGATCGCCGCGGTGCTCCTGATCAGCCGGGAGACCGTCAAGACCTTCGTGTCCCGCATCCTCACCAAACTCGGCCTCCGTGACCGCGTCCAGGCCGTCGTCTACGCCTACCGCCAGGGGCTGGTCACCTGACCCACACCCCGACCCGCGCCCGTCACAGGTCCAGCGTGAGCCGTCCCTCCTTCGCCCGTGACACGCACACCATGAGCGTGTCGCCGCAGGCCCGCTCCTGTGGGGTGAGCACGCTGTCGCGGTGGTCGACCTTCCCGGACAGCACGTCCGTCTCGCATGTGCCGCAGGTGCCCTCGGTGCAGGAGTAGAGAACCTCGACCCCGGCCCTCTGCAAGGTGGCGAGGATGGACTGGTCGGCGGCGACCGTCAACGTACGGCCGGAGCGGGCGAGTTCGACTTCGAAAGGCGTGTTCCCGGCGGTGTTGCCGACGGTGTTCCCGGTGGTGCCGGCCTGCGGCGCGCTGAAGCGTTCGGTGCGCAGGGCCTCGGGCGGCACGATGGCCGCGACGGCGGTGAGCAGGGATTCCGGACCGCAGGCGTAGACGAGTTCTCCCGGCCGCAGACCGGACAGGAACTCCGGCAGGTCGAGCGGGCCCTCACAGAGCCGGATCCGGTCGGCGGGGTGGTCGGCCGCCAACTCCTCGGTGAACGCCATCGATTGCCGCGAGCGGCCACCGTAGTAGAGCGACCAATCGCCGGTGGCGGCCTTCGACGTGGCGGCCTTCAGCATCGGCAGGATCGGGGTGATGCCGATGCCACCCGCCACGAACCGGTACGAGGGCGCCGGCTCGAGACGGAAGCGGTTGCGAGGCCCCCGGACGTGCAGCCGGCTGCCAACCCCCAGCTCGCGGTGCACATGAGCGGATCCGCCGCGCCCCTCCTGCTCCCGCAGCACGGCGATCCGCCATGAGCGGGCGTCGCCGCCGCACAGTGAGTACTGTCGCTCAAGGCTGTCGGACAGGATGAGATCAACGTGGGCGCCCGGCTCCCACGCGGGCAGCGGCGCACCGTCGGAGCGGCGCAGGACCAGGGACACGATGTCGGCGGTCTCCTGGCGGCGTTCGGCGACGACGAGATCGAGCGGCTCGCTCACGATGTGTGGTCCTCCTCGGTTGTGGCGGGGTGGTCGGGGTGATCGGGGTGGGCGAGCATCCACTCCCACATGGCGACGGGATCCTGGCACGTGTGGCGCGCGCCGCAGTGGCAGGAGCCGTCGAGGAGATCGGTGCCGGGGAGCCAGTCGACGCGGAAGATGTCGCCGCTCATCCCGCGGCCAGCTTGGCGAGGATGCGGCGGGCGGCCAGGCCGCCGGTGTCGATGTTGATGCTCAGTTCCTGGTAGCCGGCGGGTTCGGTGTCCAAAGAGCGCTGCAGCAGGTTGAGCGCGTCCACGTCCTGCATGACGACTGTGTGGTTGAAGTCCCGCAGGAAGACGGTCACTTCGTCGTCATCGACGGCGAAGTCCCGGGAGACCGCCCAGAAGTCGTAGACCTTGCCCGGCGCCGACGGCGTGATGGCATACGTGATCTCCGTACGGAACACCGGGGATTCGGCCCCCGACGGGCTGATGCGGCTGTGCAGCAGATAGAGGCAGGGCGCGTGGTACTCGATGTCCTGCAACCGGCGAATGCGGCCCTCGATGCCGGTGGAGCGGGCATAGAAGGGCGGGCACTCGGCGTCGGTCATGTGCCGCGAGACCCGTACGATCCCGGCAGCCTCGTCGACCTCCGTGGTGATCGGTGTCTCGGCCACCTCCGGGGTGCCGATGTAGCCGCCGTGCAGATACGTCTCGTGGGAGAGGTCCATCAGGTTGTCGACCAGGAGGCCGTAGTCGGCGTCGATCGGCTCCATCCCTTGCACGGTCACCCAGCCGTCCTCGGCCAGATGCGGGGCGCGCGGAATCCTGTCGGCGTCGGCGAGTTCCGGGTCGCCGATCCACACCCACACCATCCCGTCGACCTCGGCGACGGGGTAGGAACTCACCCGCGCCGTACGCGGAACGCGTTTCTGCCCGGGCACGTACACGCACGTCCCGGTCGTGTCGTAGGTGAACCCGTGGTATCCGCACACCACCCGGTCACCGTCGAGACCGCTCGCCGAGAGCGGGTAGCGGCGGTGCACACAGCGGTCGGCGAGGACGACCGGTTCCCCCGCCTGAGTGCGGTAGAGAGCCAGCGGCTCTCCGAGGACGGTGCGCCCGAGGAGTTCGCGGCCGACCTCGGAGGACCAAGCGGCGACGTACCACTGGTCACGGGCGAAAGCGGTGTGGTCGGTCATGGCAGGCGTCCCTCCTGTCACTGCGCGTAGCGCCGTCGCTCCGCGTCGTGGAACAGAGTGGTGACCTGGCCCACACCCGCACAACGCGACTTCCGTCAGGCGGAAGCCGGAGGCTCGGACGAGACGGGTTGCCATCCCAGGGCACGGGAAATGCCGCGCCCGGCCAATTGGACCGCCGGAATCAGCGCAGGTGTCCGCGCGCCCGTCACCGGTACGACGACCGAGACCGCGGCGACCACGTCCCCGCGCGGCCCGCGCACCGGTGCGGCCACCGACAGTGCGTCGTCGGTGATCTGACGGTCACTCACCGCGACCCCACCGCGCCGCACGTCGGCCAGTATCCGCCGCAGCCGGTCCGGATCGGTCACCGTGTACGGCGTGAACGCGGCCAGGGCGTCGGTGGGATACCGCGTCTGGAGGTCGAGATCCCCATGGGCGAGCAGGACAAGTCCCACTCCGGTGGCGTGCAGTGGCCAGCGTGCGCCGACCTGCGAGTGGACGCCCACCGCGGAACGTCCGGAGAGCCGCTCGATGTAGATGACCTCCAGGCCGTCGCGCACGGCGAGATGAACGTTCTCGTGCGTGGCCTCGTACAGGTCCTCCAAGAAGGGCAGCGCCGCCTGCCGCAGCCCGAGGCCGCGCGGGGCGAGCGCGGCGACCTCCCACAGGCGCAGCCCCACGTGATACAGCCCGGCGTCGTCCCGTTCCAGGGCGCCCCACCGCGTCAGCGCGCCGACGAGCCGGTGCGCTGTGGCCAGCGGCAGGTCGGCGCGCTGGGCGAGCTGGGTGAGGGGCAGGGCAGGATGCGCCTGGTCGAAGGCGCCCAGGACGTCGAGGAGTCGGTCGGCGGCGGAACGGTTCATCGGGCAGCCCTATCGGAGCGGGGAGCGGCTCCTCGTACAGGGAGCGGCTACTTGTAGTGCGTAGGCACCAGGACGAGCGAGGGACTGGTCCAAGCGCACCAGGCCAGGACGGCTGCGGGGGACGATGCCCGCCGGGGGCGCCAAAGGCAAGTGTGGGAAGCGCGCGAGATCCCGCGCATTCCCTTGCCCGACGGTGTCTGGAGTGATCAGCAGGTGGCAACTTTTCTTTACCGGATCGGACGGTGGGCCTTCCGGCGGCGCCGGCTCGTGGGCGGTCTGTGGCTGGGCGTCCTGCTGCTGGCCGTCGCCGCCGCCGCCATGGCACCGGCCGGGGAGGAAGAAGACCTCTCCATGCCCGGCACCGAGTCACAGAAGGCGTTCGACCTGCTCGACGAGCGCTTCCCCCAGGCCAACTCCCAGGGTGCCGAGGCCCGCTTGGTGTTCCAGGCCCCGGACGGGCAGCGGGTGACGGCCACGGAGCACAAGGCGGCCGTCGAGGACACGCTCGGCTCGCTGGACGGTGGCGATCAGGTCGCGTCCACCACCGACCCCTACGAGACCGGAGCCGTCAGCGAGGACGGCACCATCGCCTACTCCACGATCACCTACACCGCGGACGCCGTCGACCTGACCGAGCCGACGAAGAGCGCCCTCGAGGACGCCGCGGACCGGGCCAGGGACGCGGGGCTGACCGTGGAGATCGGCGGCTCGGCCCTGGACGCGGAGGAGGAGCCGGGCGGTACGACGGAGATCATCGGCGTGGGGGTGGCGGCGGTGGTGCTGGTCATCGCCCTCGGGTCGCTCATCGCGGCCGGGTTGTCGCTGCTGACCGCCTTCGTGGGCGTGGCCATCGCCTTCGGCCTGGTCTCCGCGCTGGCCGTTCCGCTGGGCCTGACGTCCACCGTCGCCATCCTGGCGCTGATGCTGGGGCTCGCGGTCGGCATCGACTACGCACTCTTCATCACCTCCCGCTTCCGCGACGAACGCGCCCGGGGCAGCGAGCCGGAGGAGGCCGCGGGCCGGGCCGTGGGCACGGCCGGGTCCGCCGTCGTCTTCGCCGGCACCACCGTCTTCATCGCCCTGGTCGGCCTTGGAGTCGTCGGAATCCCCGAACTCACCAAGATGGGCATGGGCGGCGCGGGCGCCGTGGCCCTCGCCGTACTGGTCGCGCTGACCCTGGTGCCCGCCCTGTTCGGCTTCTTCGGCCGACGGGTACTGTCCCGTTCCGCACGCAAGGCCACCCGGCCGGGAAGCGAGCACCCGCACCGGGTGCCCACCGCGGCCGGCCGGCCCGGGCTCGGCACCCGCTGGGCGCGGTTCGTGCTGCGCAGGCCCGGGGCCGTGCTGGTGACCGCCGTACTCGGTCTCGGCGCCGTCGCCCTACCGGCGCTCACCCTCGAACTCGGCCTGCCCGGTGACGAGTCCAAGTCGGTGGAGACCACTCAACGCCGCGCCTACGATTTGCTGTCGGAAGGCTTCGGCCCCGGCTTCAACGGCCCGTTGACCGTGGTCGTGGACGCCTCGGAATCCGGGGACGCCCGCTCCACCGCGGAGCTGGTGGCCAAGACCGTACGGGAAGTGGACGGGGTCGCGTCGGTCGGTGATCCGGTTCTCGGCCGGGCCGAGGACACGGCCGTCCTCACGGCCGTCCCCGACACCGCGCCGAACAGCGGCGAGACCAAGGACCTCGTCCACGCGATCCGGGGCGCCGTCCCGGGCGTCGAGGCAGGCACGGGCGCCGCCGTCCTGGTGACCGGCACGACCGCGATGAACATCGACATCTCCGAAGCCATGTCCGACGCCCTCATTCCCTATCTGAGCGTGGTCATCGGCCTGGCGGTGCTCCTGCTGACGGTGGTCTTCCGCTCGGTCCTGGTCCCGGTCAAGGCCGCGCTCGGCTTCCTGCTGTCGGTGGGTGCCGCCTTCGGCGTCCTCGTCGCCGTCTTCCAGTGGGGCTGGGCGGCGGACCTGGTCGGCATCGAGCAGACCGGACCGGTCATGTCGCTGATGCCCATCCTCATCATCGGAATAGTCTTCGGCCTCGCCATGGACTACGAGGTCTTCCTCCTCACCCGCATGCGGGAGGCCTACGTCCATGGCGCGTCTCCCGACGAGGCGATCGTCAACGGGTTCCGGCACAGCGGGCGGGTCGTGGCCGCGGCGGCGATCATCATGATCAGCGTGTTCGCCGGGTTCATCGGGGTGAGCAGCCCGACCATCCAGACGATGGGCGTCGGTCTGGCCGCCGCCGTCGCCTTCGACGCTTTCGTGGTCCGGATGGCGATCGCACCCGCGGTCCTCGCACTGCTCGGCCACCGGGCCTGGTGGCTGCCTCGTATCCTGAACCGTGTGCTGCCGAACGTCGATGTCGAGGGTGAAGCCCTGAGCCGGCATGCCCCCGCCGCCGGGCCCGACGCAGCGGTGCCCCGGCCCCCCGTCGGCCGGGACTGAGCCGGCATGGCGAAAGAGGGAGTCGGTGATCCGCGGCCACGCGGCGCGTGGTGGCGGGAGGCCGCGATCACGGCGACGGCGTTCGCGCTCTGCCTGCTCGGCGGGGTGATACAGGTCGACGACACGCTGTCGGCGCCGCCTGCCACCGCCTACCTCATCGCCGTGGCGTCCTGTGCCGTGCTGCCGGTGCGGCACCGGGCACCCCTGGCCGCCCTGGCGGCCACGACCGCGGTCGGCGTGCTGGTGCCGCCCCTGGGCCTCCTGCTCACCCCGCTCACCATGGCCCCCGCGGTGATCGCCGCCTACTCGTACGCGCTCGCCGCGCGCACCGAACGGCGCGCGGCGGGCGCGGTGTTGCTCACTTCCGCGGCGGTCGTCGCCTCCATCGCCTTGTCCGGGGACTCCTCGTGGAAGGACGCGAGCAGGATGGTGGTGGTGGCGGTGTTCCCGCTGGTCGCCGGCGTACTCGGGCACTCGGTGCGCAACCGGAGGGCTTACCTGGCGGCCGTGGAGGAGCGGGCCCGGCGGGCGGAGGAGAGCCGGGACAGCGAGGCGCGCCGGAGAGTCGCCGAGGAACGGGTGCGCATCGCCCGGGAACTGCACGATCTGGTGGCCCATCAGATCACCCTGGCCAACGCGCAGGCCACGGTCGCCGCCCACTTCTTCGACGCCCGCCCCGAGCAGACCCGCAAGAGCCTGGAGGAACTCGTCGCAACCACCGCCGACGCGCTCGACGACCTGCGGGCCACGGTCGGTCTGCTGCGTCAGTCCGGGGACACGCCCGCGCCCGCCGAACCGGCGCCCGGGCTGTCCCGGCTTCCCGCGCTCCTCGATTCCTTCCGCCGCGCGGGCCTGGAGGTTTCGCTGCACCAGGAGGGCGCGGCCAGGCCGCTGCCGCCGGGAGCGGACCTCACCGCGTACCGCATCGTCCAGGAGGCCCTGACCAACGTGACCAAGCACGCCGGTACGGGTGGCGCCCGGGTCCACCTCGCCTGGGACCGCGATCGCCTGACCGTCTCCGTCGCCGACGACGGAGGGGGCGCCCGTACGGTGCCGACCGCGGCCCCGGGACCGAGGGGGCCCTTCCTGCCGGACCGGCAGCCCGGTTACGGCCTGATCGGGATGCGTGAACGTGCCACCGCGGTCGGGGGGCACCTCTCCGCGGGCAGACGCCCGGAGGGCGGCTTCCTGGTCTCCGCCCAGCTGCCCCTCCCGCCCGTCAAGGACACGACGCGGAGCACTGACGGGGCGACAACCACCGATGAGGGACGCATGGCCGACAGAGCGACGGACGACGGACGGACGGGCGGCGCAGAGGCAGGGGACGCGCTGTGACGCTCAGGGTGCTGCTCGCGGACGATCAGGCGCTGCTCCGCGGCGCCTTCCGCATGCTTCTCGACAGTGCCGACGACATCACCGTGATCGGCGAGGCCGGCGACGGCAGGGAGGCGGTGAGACTCACCCGGGAGCTGCGCCCGGACGTGGTCGTCATGGACATCCGTATGCCCGAGGTGGACGGTCTGACCGCCACGTCGGAGATCTGCGCGGACCCGGAGCTGCGGGCCAGCCGCATCCTGATCCTCACCACGTACGAGACCGACGAGTACGTCGCCCAGGCGCTGCGCGCGGGGGCCGGCGGCTTCATCGGCAAGGGGATCGGGGCAGAGGACCTGGCGGACGCCGTGCGTACGATCGCCGACGGCGACACCCTGCTGTCCCCCGCGGCGACCCGCTCCTTGGTCGCCCGATTCCTGGCCACACCGGACGACGCCACGCCGCACCGCCCCGAACAGCTCGCCGTGCTCACCCCGCGCGAACGCGAGATGGTGGCCTTGGTCGCGACCGGCCTGTCCAACCAGGAGATCGCCGAGCGGACGTTCCTCAGCCCCTTCACCGTCCGCGCCCACGTACAGCGCGCCATGACGAAGCTGGACGCCCGGGACCGGGCCCAACTCGTCGTCATCGCCTACCGGACGGGCCTGGCCCGTGCCGCCCCCGATGGCGGCACGGGCCGTTGATCGGCGGAAGGGCGATGTCCGGCTGGAGTACGAGGTCACGGCATCGGCACCGTGGCGAACTCGGGGAGCGCGAGCGCCGAGTGGGCCGGCCGTGCCGGCGCGGAGGGCAGGGTGACGAGGTCACGCAGCCTGGTGTCGCGTTGCTCCAGGGCCCGCGCCGTGGTGGGGAAGAGCGTGGCCGCACCGTGGTCGGCCAGTGCCTGGTTCCTGTGGACGAACTCGCGGACATCGCGTTCGTAGGCGGCGAAGGCCGCGGTGTGGTCCCGGTTCGTGGCCAGGGCGTTGGCGAGCATGTAGGCACCGACCAGTGCAAGGCTCGAGCCCTGCCCGGTGAGGAACGAGGGTGCGTACGCGGCGTCCCCGACGAGCGCGACGCGGCCGCTGGACCAACGAGGCATGCGGATCTGACCGGCCGTGTCGAAGAACAGGTCATCCGCGTGGCGCATGGCGTCGACCATGCCGGGGACCTCCCATCCAGCGCCCGCGAAGACCGTGGCGACCAAGTCCCGCTGGGCGTCCGGGTTGTGAAGGACGTCGAACGGTGGCTCTGGGCGGTGGAAGTTCAAGAAGGCGTGCAGCTCGTCGCTTTCCCCGACGGCGTAGAGAGCCGCTGCTTTACCCGGGGTGCTCCACATCTTGACCTCGTGGGAGAGCCCGAGGGTGTTCGGCATGGTGAAGATGGCGAAGCAGTAGCCGAGATAGCGGTGGAACTGTTCTTCGGGGCCGAACAGGGACGTGCGGGTGTGTGAGTGCGTGCCGTCGGCGCCGACCACCAGATCGAACGTACGCCGTTGCCCACCGCGGAACGTGACGTCGACCCCTGAAGCGGACTCGTCGAAGGTGTCGATGGAGTCGCCGAACAGGAATTCCACGTCGTCACGGACCAGCGTGTGGAGGGCCGCGGCCAGATCCCCTCGACGCACCTCCAGGTCCTGTCCCGCGACACCGCCCGCGACGGCGTGCGGGGCGAGCGAGGCCACTTCACCGCCCTCGGCGTCGAGAAAGGTGACGCGACGCGAGTCGATGTGCGCGTCCTTCAACCGCGGCAGCAACCCCATCCGCCGGACCACCTCTGTCGCGGTTCCGCGGACGTCGATCGGATAACCGCCGTAGCGCGGTGCGTCTGCTTTCTCCACCACCGTGACCGCGCATCCGGACCGGTGCAGCCAGTACGCCAGCGCGGGTCCGGCGATACTGGCCCCGGAGATCAGGACGTTGCGCTTCGCGGCAGCACCGCTGTCCGTCGACAGACCGGTAGATGTCATGCCTGGGCTCCCTTCTTCGTGATGCGGACAACGAGCAGGGACAACGCGGCGACCAGGCCGGCCACGGCGAATCCTGTGACGAAGGCCGACTCGGCCGGCCTGCCCGTCCCCGGCTCGGCCCCGGCGTCGAGGATCGCGCCGGCGATCTGTGCGCCCAGGGCGACGCCGATCACGCGAGTGACCACGAGCAGGCTGGTGGCGATGCCGATGTCCTTGGTCTCGATGGTGGTGGCGGTGCCGGCGAGCAACGCCGTGGTGCCGACGCCCGCGGCGAACGCGGTCAGCACCTTCGCGAGGACGAGCTGCCACTCGGCGGTGTGCAGCGCCGCCAGGGCGATCATCGTGGCCGCGGTGACGACGGCGCCCACGATGACCACGGCTCGCGGACCGAAACGCCGCGCCGCGAGCCCGCCCACCGAATCGCTGACCGCCCCGGCGATGGCGCCGGGCAGCAGGAACAGCCCGATGTCGGTGGTGCCGGCTCCGAAGCCGTACTCGTCGGCCGGTACCGCGAACAGCTGCGGGAGGAGAAAGAGCACCATCCCGGAACTGGCGGTGATGACGAAGGTGAGCACGCACGCGCTCCACATCGCGGGCTTCGCCAGCATGCGCAGATCGACCATCGGCGAGGCTGCCCGGCGCTCGACGGAGACCCATCCGGTCGCGAGGGCGACCACGACCACCGCGATGGCACCGACCGCGAAGGGCGGCACGCCGCCGTCCCTCGTCACCGTCACCAGCCCGAGCATGAACGCGAGCAACGTGCCGCTCAGCAGGATCGTGCCGGGCCAGTCGACTGCGCTGTCCGATCGGATCGGCGGATCGTGCGGCATCACCCGAGTCACGACCAACGTCGTCGCCATGATCGCGATCGTCGGCAGCATGAACATCCACTGCCAGGACAGCCCCTCCGCGATCGGCCCGGCAAACAGCATTCCCACCATGCTGCCGCCCGTGAACAACGCGACGACCAGCCCGATCGCCGCCTGCGACTCTCCCGTTGTGAGGTGCTTGCGCACCAGGATGAAGGAGAGGGGCAGCGCTCCCACCATCACGCCCTGCAACACCTGACCGGCCAACAACACCGGCAGGTTCGGCGCCAGGCCGGCCAGCAGACCGCCCACCGACACCACGGCCATCAGCCGGACCAGCACCCGCTTCCCGCCGTAGCGGTCACCGAGTTTGCCCGCGATGGGTGTGATGACCGCACCGGTCACGAGTAGTGCGTTGCCTATCAAGGCCCCTTCGGCAGGACTGACCCCCAACTCACGTTGCAGCAGCGGCAGCGCGGGCTCCACCACTGACTGCAGGGTGCCGAGGGCCAGCGCCAAGATGCCGAGGGCACCGATCGCCGGCCACCCGACGGGGGCCGGGGAGTCCGCGGGCCCGGATGAGGGCATCCTTCTCACCCGCGCTCGTCCAGCGGGCCCAACGCCTTCCGCGACTCGGCCCCGGGAGGGGAGAGGTCCTCTTCGTACAGTCGCCACCTGCTGATCACTCCAGACACCGTCGGGCAAGGGAAATGCGCGGGATCTCGCGCGCCTCCCACACTTCCCTCCGGTGCCCCTGGGGGCATCGTCCCCCGCGGCCGTCCTGGCCTGGTGCGCCCGGACCAGGCCCTCAGCCGTCCTGGTGCCTACGCACTACAAGCCGACTCGGACCGCACCGCGGCGTCATCGCCACCGCCCGCACCACCACGGGCCCGTGTCATGAGTGGACGGGCGTCCAGTGCTCGAGGGCGTCGTCGAGACGCGGGTCGTCCAGGTCGTCCCAGACCAGGCAGCCCCACACGATGCCGGGGACGTCGGAACCCATCAGGTCGGCCGGCCCCGTGGTCAGGGCGCGGTGGACGGTCTCCAGGTACGCGGCCAACGAGGGATGGCGCGGCTCGTACACCTCTGGCCCGGTCATCGTCGACCAGTGTCCGACACCGGCCGTGGACACGTACTCCCCGTACTCGGGCCCGGCTTGATCCCCGGTGAGCCACGGAACGACTTGAGCTCCGTCCCAGTAGTCGCGCTGACCGCCCATGGGAAGCCGCGGCCACACCGCCTGGGCCGGTGCGAGCAGTACCCCGTGCGGCAGGAACGCCCCGGAGCCGACCTCACCCTCGTCCTCGTTCTCCTCGATGTACTGGTGCTCCACACCACCGCACAGCCGCCACAGAGCGACCAGCTCCGCGGGCAGCCCGTATCCCAGGTCTTGCTGCAACAGGGCATCGGCGGCATGTATCTCGTCGTCCGTGGCAGGAGGCAGCAGGGAGGCCCACGACACGGGGGCGTGCACGCGCAGCCAGTCGGTCAACTGCCGCCAGGCGGCGGTGACTCGCTCGTCCTCATCGATACGTTCGGGCATCCGGCCACGGTAATCGGACCCACCGGGCGGCCGCCCCGCGGGCCCCGCGAGGGCGGTACGGCGGTCTTCCGGCGGCGCTGGGTTCAGCGGTCGGGGCTGCGCAAGGTGTCGGCGACGCCGCCGTTCAGAACCTGGCGGGCCACGTCGGAGAGCTTGAGCCGTCGGTTGCGGGCGTACGTCCGCATACGGATGAAGGCCTGGTCCGCGCTGCATCCGCGGGAGCTGGCGAGGAACCCCTTGGCCTGCTCGATGATGATCCGGGACTCCAGGGCGTCCTGCAGCTGCGCGATCTGCTTCCGCTGCTCGTGCAGCGCTTGTTGGCCGATGACGCAGACGGTGGCGGTGTCCGCCAGCGCCTGGGCCAGGCACAGTTGGGTGTCGTCCAGCGGCTTCGGCCGGTCGCGGAGGAGGCTCAGGGCGCCGACCACCGTGTCCTGGTGGCGCAGCGGGACCGTCGCGACCGAGGTGAAGCCGAGCAGCAGGGCGCGCGGCGTGAACCGGGGCCACCGTGTACAGGCGGGCTCGGCGTCCAGCCGGAACTCGCCCACGTGTGCCTGGGAGCGACGGCAGTCCAGGAGCGGACCCTCGTCCCATTCGAGGCCGAACAGTTCCAGCGAGCGGGTGTGCTCGTCGGAGCCCACCACTTCCACGACCTGGCCCTGCGGAACGTCCAGCATGACCCCGGCCGCCGACACGTCCAGCAGATCCACACAGCGCTGGGTCAGCGTGTGCAGGGCATCGGGCACGCTGACCTCACGCACCAAGGGGGCAGCGAGATTCACGAACGCGGACGCCAGCCGTTCCTCGCGCTGCCTCTCGGACATGGCGGTCATGCCGCCTCTCCCTTCCGTGGACACACCGCCAGGGCCCCGGCGGCCGTACGCCGGAGGTTCGCTGCCTTGAGGACGGTGTGAGGGGATCCCCTGCCACGCTACCGCCAATGGTCGTCTCATGGCAGACACGCGCTCGTCGAGGCCTCAAGCCCTCGCACCGCACGGACATGTCGTCTCTTCGGGCGTGGGGCGACGTCAAGAACGCCACGCTGCTTGTCACGAGGCCCTGTTGGCGGGGGGAAGCCGGTCGGCGATCACGGCGGGCAGCTCGGCGAGGCCCAGAAACCCGGCCACCGTCCTCGCCGTCAGGGCATGCCATGCGGGAGCGCTCCTGAGCATGGCGTGATCGCTGCCGTGCATCACTACCGTGGCCGCCTCGGCGCCCGCGGCTGCGGCCCGCGACGCGAAGTCCCGGGAGTCTCTCGGATCGGTCGTACGGTCCTTGTCGCCGTGCAGCAGCACCACGCGACGACCGCGCAGGTGCGCCACCGGCTCCCCGGCGGGGCACCAAGGGGCCAGGCCGATCACCCCTCGCACCAGTGGATTTCCGGCGGCGCGCAGTGCGGCGCGGGCCCCCATCGAATGCCCCACCAGGACGGTCGGCACGTCACCGGCGAGCAGTTCCAGCTCACGCAGGGCCCGGCGGGCATCCCGCGCCGCGTCCTCGTGTTCTCCGTTCCAGCCCCGGACGCGATAGCGCACTCGCCCCATCAGCACCGCGCCGTGTGACGTGGACCGACGGACAGCGCCCTCGAAGAGACGCAGCCGCGCGCCCGGCAGATTCCACAACGGGGGCGCGTCGGTCCCGTGTTCTTGGCCGCCGTGCAGCAGAAGCACGGCGGCACGCGGCTTCTCGGCCGGTCTGCTCAGTACCAGCGCCGGGCGGTGGCCGTCGTGAAAGGGCACAGGGACTCCTCGACTGTCGGTGGCCGCACGTCGGCTCGGTCCGGTACGCCTGGCGTCCGGGGCACGAGCCGACCTCGCCCAGCCTCTCACCGTCCGTCAGGCGCGCCCGCACCGGAGGATCGCAGTCGCAGCACCGGCAGGCTCCCTTGCCCGCCTTACGGCTGCAGCGCGGGAGGGATCGCCCGTGGGCATGCCCCAAGGGCCGTCGGCAGCACCGCACACCAGAGGGCGACGACCCCGACGGGTCAGTCGACGTCGACCACCACCGAGTGTCGGCCGCTGGCCCCGTCGGGGATCGTGCGGGTGCGCTTCGCGGTCTGGACCTCGCCCGTGCGGTCGGTCGCCCGCACCGTGAGCGTGTGGTTCCCGGAGGTCGCCCTCCACGGGTAGGACCACTGCCGCCAGGTGTCCCGGGTGTCCTCGGCGGCCAGCTCGGCCTGCCGCCACGGGCCGTCGTCCACGCGCAACTCGACCTTGTCGACGCCTCGATGCTGGGCCCACGCGACCCCGGCGACCATCACGGTGCCCGCCCTCGGCCGGGCGAAGGGCTTCGGGGTGTCGATGCGGGACTGGGTCTTGACGGGTGCCCTGCGGGCCCAGTCGCGCCGCACCCAGTAGGGGTCGTAGTCGTCGAACGTGGTCAGTTCGATGTCCTTGATCCACTTGCAGGCTGACACATAGCCGTAGAGGCCGGGGACCAGCATGCGTACGGGGAAACCGTGCACGAACGGCAGCGGCTCGCCGTTCATGCCGAGGGCGAGCGTCGCGTCGCGGCCGTCCATCACTTCGTCGACCGGGGTGCCGATGGTCATGCCGTCCACCGACCGGGCCACCAGTTGGTCCGCGGGACCGCCCCTCGACGGGGGTTGGACCCCGCACTCCGCCAACAGGTCCGCGAGGCGCACGCCGATCCATCGGGCGTTGCCCACGTAGGGGCCGCCGACCTCGTTCGACACGCAGGTCAGGGTGATGTCACGTTCGATCAGCTCCCGCCGCAGCAGGTCGTCGAAGGTGAACGTCGTCGGCCGGCCGACGCCCTTGCCGTGGATGCGCAGGCGCCAGGTGCCGGCGTTCACCTTCGGGACCACGAGCGCGGTGTCCACCCGGTAGAAGTCCTTGCCGGGCGTCACGAACGGACTGACGCCGGGCACCCGGAGCCGGGCGCCGTCGGGCACCGGCTTCGCGGCCGACGCCGGGGCCGGCAGTTCGACCTGGTTGCGTGAGGCGACGGCGTCCTGGCCGCCCGCGGCGTTCAGCGACCGTCCGAGCACGCCCGCGCCGGCTGACGCGGCGGCAGCGGCGGTGGCCGCGATGATGAACCCCCGCCGGTCCCACTGCGGCCGATCGGCCTCGACCGGCGCCGACGTCGGCTCAGAGGTCGCACGTGCGGCGCGAAGAGTGAGGCGGCCCGCCAACCAGTACAGCAGCGCGGCACCGACGAAAGACCCCGCCACGGAGGGCAGCGCGTCGGTGATGCCGGTGGAATCGGGGCGACTGGTGGCCGCCCACGCACCGGTCACCCCGAAGAGCAGCACTCCCGCCGTGCCGAGAAGGCGGTGGCGCAGGGAGAGAAGCCCCAGCGCCAGCGCGAGCAGGGCCAGTACCGCGAGGATGCCCGCCTGCAGGACGAGTTTGTCGTCCGTGCCGAACTCCTTGATCGCCCAGTCCTTGACGGACGCGGGAGTCCGGTCGATCGCCGCGCCACCGACCGCCACCACCGGGCCGGCCTCGGGCCGCACCGCCGCGGACACCAGCTCCGCGACTGCGAGCGCGGCGAACCCCGCCAGCGTGCCGCTCAGGCCGCCCGCCCACACGCGCCACCAACCGGCAGGTCGTCGCCGTTCTTCTCGCTCTGTCATCACATGAGGTATCCGGAACCGAGGTCCTTGTGGATTGCTCGACCCCCTCATCGAGTGGGGTGAAGGGCCGCCCCGGCCTGGCCGGCCCAACGGGCTCTGAGGAGCGCCGAGCCTTGACCGACAAGGGTGTGAGTGATTGAGTACTCACATGAAGATCGAGCCCCGACGTCAGCTCTCCACCGCGGAGGAGCGTCGCGAGACAGTCCTGCGCACCGCGATCGGAGCCTTCGCGGAGCGCGGATACTTCGGCACCACGACCACGGCCGTGGCGAAGGCGGCCGGCATCTCCCAGGCGTACGTGTACCGGCTCTTTCCCAACAAGGAGAGCCTGTTTGTCGCGGTCGTCGAGCGCTGCTTCGTGCGCGTCAGGGAGAGCCTGGAAGGGGGAGCGGCCGCGGCTTCCGGCACCTCGCCCGAAGTGGTGCTCTCCGCGATGGGTGATGCGTACGCCCGTCTGATCAGCGACAACGACCTCCTGCTCGTCCAGATCCACGCCCAGGCCGCAGCGGTTTCGGAGCCCGCCGTGCGGGACGCGGTCCGAGCGGGATACGCGCGCCTCGTGGAGTACGTGCGGGGGGCCTCCGGGGCGAGTGAGACGCAGATCCAGGAGTTCTTCGCGGTGGGCATGCTGTGCCATCTGGTGTCGTCCATCGATGCCGCGGCGGTCGACGCCCCGTGGACGCGCACCCTCACCGCCGGTATCCGGCACTACTGAAAGCGGCCGCGTGCCGTCCGGCGCGATGCGGGCCCGCCTTGCGGTCCGGGTCGCGCCTTTTTCCGGGGCGGCTTGTGAGTGGTCGACCACACATAGGTGAAAAGCAGAAGAGGAAGTCGCGATGAACAAGCCCTACCTGACCGGCCACTACACCCCGGTCGCCGACGAGATCGCCGCCACCGGCCTGGCCGTCGAAGGCACTCTGCCGCCCGAGTTGACCGGCAGGCTGATCCGCAACAGCCACAACCCCAAGCCCGGCATCACCCCCACCCACTGGTTCAAGGGCAGCGGCATGGTGCACGGCATCCGGCTGCGGGACGGCCGCGCCGAGTGGTACCGCAACCGGTGGGTCCGCACACCGGCCCTGGACGGCGCCCCCTACATGACCGAGCGCGGACCCGACCTGACCGCCTCCACCGCGGGCACGCACGTCATCGAGCACGGCGGCCGGCTGCTCGCCCTGTGCGAGTCCGCGCTCCCCTTCGAGCTGACGGCGGAACTGGAGACCGTCGGAGCCTTCGACTGGGGCGGCAAGCTGACCTCCGCGATGACCGCCCACCCCAAGGAGGACCCGGTCACCGGCGAGCTCCACTTCTTCGCCTCCTCGCCCTTCCCGCCCTACCTGATCCACCATGTCTCCTCGCCGGGCGGTGAGGTCCTGCGGAGCCAGGAGGTTCTGGGCGCGAGCGCCGCGCTCAAGCACGACTTCGTCATCACCGAGCACTACGTCGTGTTCCTGGAGGGCAGCGTCACCTTCGACGCGGCGGAGCACTCGGGCATCCCCTACGCCTGGAGCGATGCCCAGGAGTCCCGGATCGGTGTCATGCCGCGTGGGGCGGACGGCGCGGCGAAGGTCCGCTGGTTCGGCATCGAGCAGGGGTACGCGATGCACTTCGCCAACGCGTACGAGGACGCCCTCGGCCGGATCGTCATCGAGGGCCCGAGCGTCGGCCGCGGCGCCTGGCAGCGCTCCTGGAACTGGTGGGTCGGAGCGCCCGACCGTGGCGCCGAGCCCACCTCCGGCTCACGCACCAGGCGTTGGACGGTCGACCTGGCGGCGGGGCGGGTGCGGGAGGAGCAGATCGACGACCTCACCGTGGAGTTCCCGACCATCAACGAAGCCCTCACCGGCCGCGAACACCGCTACCAGTACGCCCTGTCGTTCCCCGACGACCTGGGAATCGGCAATCACGCCCTGGTCAAGTACGACCGGCGCACCGGAAGTCGCCGGCTGCTGCCCTTCGGCAACGGGCAACTCCCCAGCGAGGCCGTCTTCGTGCGGGCCGACGGCGCCACCGACGAGGACGCCGGCTACCTGCTGACCGTCGTCAGCGATCTCAACGCCGACGCGTCCAAGCTGCTCGTCCTCGACGCCTCCGACCTCTCCGTCCCGCCGGTCGCGACCGTACGTCTCCCGCGCCGCGTCCCGGCGATGATCCACGGCTCCTGGATACCGGACGCGGGATCCCACTGACGGGTGCCGACGGGCGAGCGCCTCCACCCTGAGCACCTCCACAGGGGGCGCCGAGAATGCAAGAGCGCCCCCTGCACGCCCCCGAACGCGCCCTGAATTGCGCCCCCGAATGTTCATGGAACGCGCTTGCTGCGCAGGTCAGAACGCGCTTCCCGGTGGAAGGCACTGAGATGCGGGGCTCGATCGTTTGGCTGATTCGCCACGGTTCGGCGCGACACCGATTCCGGTGCCCGCCGAGCGGGCCGGGAACCGGCGCGGCGTGTTCGGCACTTGTACGCGCTCGGGGACCTGCGACCCCCCTGAGCTGCCACGGAGCCCCGAAGCGCCCGGCTCCGCCAAGTCATCTCCCGCCACATGCCGCTCATTTCGTACCCCCAGAGGTTCGCCATCTTTTTTCCGCCAGGTTTCACAGAATCCGCACAGACCCCACAGGTGGGCCGCACTATGTGACGCGTCAGAGCGACACGGACACACACTGCGACGTGTGGGCGTGTCATCGGGGGGCGGGCCACGGGGGTGGAGACATCCCTCGGTCCGACCGTGGAGGGGACCACGCACCGCATGAATCACACCGCACGAGCGGCGGCTCTCGGCGCCGCCGCTCTGCTTCTCGCGCTCTCGCTGCCCGGAACTCCGGCAGCGGCGGCCGAGCTGCCACGCATCGACCTACGCATCCTCGTGGTGACCGACGGAGGCCCCGCCACCGCCGCGATCACCGCCGAACTCGACGGCCAGGGCACGCCGTACACAACCGTCGACCTGCGGCAGAGCGGGCGGCCGGTGATCAACGCCGCGTTCCTCGCAGACACCGTCGACGGCAGGGCGCGCGCCAAGTTCCAGGCCGTCGTGCTGCCCAACGACAACCCGTTCGGCACCGAAACGGCCGAGATGGCCGCCCTGGCCGCCTACGAGCAGACCTACGCCATCCCGCAGGTCGACGCCTACACGTACGCCAGGCCCGAAGCGGGCCTGCAAACACCGGAGTTCAGTGGCTCGCTCGACGGCGTGCGGGCCGAGGTGACCGCGTCGGGCAAGAGCGGACCCTTCGGCTACCTCGCCGGGCAGGTGCCCTTCGAGGACAACGCTCCCGGCACGAACGAGAGTTACGGCTTCCTGTCCAAGCCCGCGCCCGGCGCCGACTTCACGAGTTACGTCGACGCGCCGATCCCCGGCGCCTCGGGGCGCGGCTCACTCGTGGGCGAGTACCGCCACGACGGGCGGCGCGAGCTGGTGGTGACCTTCGTCTACAACCAGCACCAGCAGCAGTTCCGGCTCCTCGCCCGCGGCATCGTGGACTGGATGACCCAGGGCGTGCAGCTCGGCTCGTCCCGCAACTACTTCGCCGTGCACGTCGACGACGTCTTCGGGGCCGACGACCGCTGGGACAGCGAGCTCAACTGCACCCCGGGCGACGTCGACTGCCCGCCGGGCCAGGGCACACCCGACCCGATCCGCATGACCGCGGACGACGCGGCCTACGCGGCCCAGTGGTCCAAGGGCCGCAAGTTCCCGCTCGACATGGCCTACAACGGCGGTGGCAGCGAACTCTTCCGCGAGGAGAACGGCGGCGCGGACCCCCTGGCGGACCGGTTGATCGCCGACCGGGGCGAGCACCGCTGGATCAACCACACCTACAACCACCCCTTCCTCGGCTGCGTCCAGGACGTCAGCGCCGTGCCGTGGACCTGCGCGAAGAACGCGGACGGCAGCACGCGCTACGTCTCGCGTCAGGAGATCTCCCAACAGATATCCGACAACCGCAACTGGGGGCAGCGCGCCGGACTGCCGCTCGACAACGACGAGTTGGTGACCGGCGAGCACTCGGGGCTCAAGGTCCTTCCCCAACAGCCGGACGACAACCCGAACCTGAGCACGGCCCTGCGGGACAACGGTGTGACCTGGCTCGGCTCGGACAACTCCCGGGACCGGGGACAGCGCCCGGTGGGCTCGGCCCTGACCGTGCCGCGCTTCCCGATGAACGTCTTCTACAACGCGGGCCGCACCAGCGAGCAGATCGACGAGTACAACTGGATCTACACCCGCAAGGCGGACGGCGGCAGCGGTGTCTGTGAGAACTCCTCCGTCGCCACCTGCCTGGACCGCCCCCTCGACCCCGCCACCGGCTACCAGGACCACATCGTGCCGGTGGAGTCGACGATAGCGATGGGGCACGTCCTGGCGAACGACCCCCGGCCGCACTTCATCCACCAGTCGAACCTCGCCGAGGACCGCATCGCGTACCCCGTGCTCGGCTCCGTCCTCGACGCGTACAAAGCGCTGTTCGCGGACAACGCCCCCGTGGTCAACCTGCGGATGGCCGACATCGGAGGCGAACTGCGCTCCCGCACGGCCTGGGACACGGCCGTCAAGGCGGGCCGCGTCACCGCCTACCGGATCGGCGGCACGGTGACCGTCCAGGCCCCGTCCGGCGTGGCCGCCCGCGCCACCATGCCCACCGGCACCGTGCGGCAACTCCTCCTAGGCACCGACCCGTTCGGGACCGCGTACGCGGGAAGAGCCTCCGGCTGGGTGTCCCCGGCCCTCCTCCAGAGCCGCGTCACGCTCAACCTGCCGTCCACGCCCGCGCCGGGCAAGGCGGCGGCCGAGGAGCACGACATCGTGAAGGCGGCCAAGAAGCTGCCCGTCCCGCCCGGCGCCACCAGGTACGTGAAGCCCGGCACCGACGGCCGGACGCCAAGCGCACTGCCCGACCGGCGCTGACCCGACGGTCGCACTCGGTGACCGGACGGCCCCTCCCGGCCGGTCACCGGGCCCACGGCAGACGCCGCCCGCCCCCGCCACCCCGTACGGCCCCCGGCCAGGGGCCACACCGCACCACCATCCCCCCGCGCCCGTACGACCCGCATGCCGCCGTTCACGGAACGCGCCTACTCCGGCCCACCCGGGGCGGGCGCTGCCGTCGGCTCCCTCGCGTTCGTATCTCACCCGCGGAGCCTCAACCATGCCCGACTCGCCCTCACCCGTGCCGATACCGGCACCCTTCCCCGCTTCTTCGCGCCACCCCGCACGGCCCCGCGTCACCCTGCTGACCGAAGGCACCTACCCGCACAGCCACGGTGGCGTCAGCGTCTGGTGCGACCAGCTCGTCCGCGGGATGCCCGACATCGACTTCGGCGTGCTCGCCGTCACCGGCACCGGCCGCGAGAGCCTCGCCTGGGAGCTGCCGCCACACGTCGAGGAGCCCGTCTGCCTGCCCATGTGGGGCCCGACCCCCGCCGGACGCGCCCCGCGTGGCCGCCGCGGACGTCAACTCTTCGGCGCCTACGAACAGTTCCTCACCGCGCTGCTCGACCCTGCCGCCGAGGACGGCTTCGCCCCCGCACTCCACGACCTCGCCCGGCACGCCCGCGACGGCGCCCTGGCCCCCGCGCTGCGCACCGACCGCGCGGTGCACGTCCTGAGCTCCGTGTGGAACGCCCCCGGGCGCGCGAGCGCCGAGGCGCGGCCGACGCTGCATGACGCGGTCACCGCCACCGGACTGCTCGAACACACGCTGCGTCCGCTCGCCGCCCGGCCTCCCGAGAGCGGCGTCGCACACGCGGTGAGCGGCGGCATCGCGGCCATGCCGGGCCTGGTGGGACGCCAACTCCACGGTGTTCCCCTGCTGTTGACCGAGCACGGCGTGTACCTGCGCGAGCGCTACCTCGGCTACCGCACGGGACCGTACAGCTGGCCCGTCAAGGCCGTGCTGCTCGGGTTCTTCCGGCTGCTCGCCGAGGAAACGTACCGCCAGGCCTCCCTGATCACCCCGGGCAACCGCTACAACCGCCTCTGGGAGGAGCGCGGCGGCGCGGAGCCCGCCCTCATCCGCACCGTCTACAACGGCGTGGACCCCGAGGCCTTCCCGCCCGCGGGCCCCGAACCGCTGACCCCCACCCTGAGCTGGGCGGGCCGGGTCGACCCGATCAAGGACCTGGAGACCCTGATCCGCAGCTTCGCCCTGGTCAGGCAGGAGATCCCGGACGCCAGGCTGCGCCTGTTCGGCGGCACCCCGCGCGGCGGCGAGGCCTACCGCGAGCGCTGCCAAGCCCTTGCCGCCGAGCTCGGCCACGGTGACGCGGTGGTCTTCGAGGGCCGCGTCGAGCACATCAAGGACGCCTACTCGGCGGGCAACGTGGTGATGCTGTCCAGCATCAGCGAGGGCTTTCCGTTCACCCTGATCGAGGCCATGTCCTGCGGGCGGGCCACGGTCTCCACGGATGTCGGCGGGGTGCGCGAGGCCGTGGGCCCCACCGGACTCGTGGTGCCGCCGCGCGCGCCGGAGGCCATGGCGCGGGCCGTCGTCGAA
Source organism: Streptomyces sp. NPDC050147 (assembly GCF_040660195.1). NCBI lineage: Bacteria > Bacillati > Actinomycetota > Actinomycetes > Kitasatosporales > Streptomycetaceae > Streptomyces > Streptomyces sp. NPDC050147. The sequence continues at coordinate 179,181 of NZ_JBFALJ010000015.1, forward strand.
CTGCTCCGCGACCCCGCGCGCCGCGCCGCGATGGGTGAGGCGGCCCGGCTTCGGGTGATCGAGCAGTTCACGCTCCGCCAGACGGTCGACGCGTTCCGTTCCATATACGAGGAGTTGGCCGGCACCGCTCAACAGGGCCAGCGTCAGCCGGAGTCCATCGGTCAGCACGCCTCGGCCCCGGGCGAGGTGGCGGGATGAGCGGCCCCCTCCCTCTCAGACCCCGCGGCAGGCACGCCGGTCGCGCGGACCAAGGCGACGCCTCGGGCGCGGACGACACCCTCGCCCTGCGCCTGGCGCGTCCGCCCCGCACCGGCGCCTACGACGACCGGCCCCGCCCGCGGCCCGGCGTCGGGCTGCGGGCCGCCAGGGTCGACGACCCCGTGGACCGCCTCGCCGCCGAACTCGCCGACGACGCGGGCGCGGCCGTGCACGCCTACGAAGTCGCCGCGCTCCTGGAGTCGCAGGGCCTGACCGGCGACAGGATCCAGGAGACCTATGGGCACCCCGATCTGTTCTCGCTGGCCGACGCCGTCTTCAGGCGGGTACCGCGCAGCCATCCGAAGCCGCCTGTGCCGCCCGACCCCTGGCGCCCCGACCACCTGCGCTGCGCCCTGCGCGGGCTCCTCTTCGCGCTCCCCGGTACGGCATACGTACTGGCGCAGGGCGCTTGGGGGTCGGCCTCCGGGCTGCACGGGCTCATAGCCGCGGCCCTGGTGTCCTGGGCCTGGTCCCAGGCGCTGAGCCACCGCGCCTACAGCAGGCTCGCGACGGGGCGGCACGAGGCGGGGCGCACCCTGCTGGTCGGCGCGCCGCTCGGCTTCGTGGCCGCGTCGCTCGCCGGCCTGCTGGTCGCGGGCCCGGGGGCCGCCGCGCTGTTCGCCGTCGGGCAGTCCTGTTATCTCGCCGCGGCCGGGCTGCTGCTCGTGCTCGGCCACGAGAAGATCCTTGCCGCGGCGCTCCTCCCGGTCGTGACGGCCGCGGCCGTCACGCCGTGGTGGCAACCGCCGGAACTCCTGCGCGTCGGACTGCCGTTGCTCACCGTCCTGCTCACGACGGCCGCCGCGGGGCACGCACTGCGCTCGGCGCTTCGGACACCCCCGGCGCCGGGCCCTGCACCTGGCCTGGCGCACTCGGTTCCGTACGGCCTGTTCGGCCTCGCGGCCGGTGCGCTGACCGCGGTGGCGGGGAGCCAGGAGCCGTACGCCGTCATCGTGCTGACGCTCAGCATGGGCCCCGCCGAGTGGCTCCTCTACCGCTATCGCGGGCTCGCCGTGGCCGCCCTGCACGCCTCCACCACTCCCAGAGGCTTCAGGCTGCGCTCCACACGTGCGCTCGTCGTGTGCGCCGCGGCCTATCTCGTGCCGCTCGCCCTGGGCGCCGTACTCGTCGGCGCGAGCGCGGGCCGGCTCCTCCTGCTCGGGGTCGTGCTGTGGACCGCTCTGCTCCTCCAGGCGTTCGGCGTCGCCTGGCCGTCCGCGGCGCCTTGCCTGGCCGCCGCCGCCATCGTGACGGCGCTGCCGCTCACCGGCACCGTCTCGACGCCCACCGCACAACTCATCGGCTGTACCGCCGCCGCGTCGGCGCTCCTCGCCGTCGCCGTCCACCACTTGGGCAGGCCCACGGCGCACGCCTGAGCCGACCCGCGCCGTCCGGCGCCACGCCCACCGGGCCCTGTCCCCGCCCGCCGCACCACCTTCCTCACCGTCCCCAGCACCAGGAGCGCTCATGGCATCCGCAGCACCCCTCGTCGCCGTCACCGGAGCCGAAGGCTTCATCGGCTCGCACCTCACCGAGGCCCTTGTCGCGTCGGGCCACCGGGTCCGCGCGATGGCGCAGTACAACTCCTTCTCCTCCTACGGCTGGCTGGAGACCCTCGCCCCCGAGGTGCTCGCCGAGGTCGAGATCGTCCTCGGTGACGTACGCGACCCGGGCTCCGTCCGTGGCCTGGTCACCGGCGCCGAGACCGTCTACCACCTGGCCGCCCTCATCGCGATCCCGTACTCCTACCAGGCCCCGCACAGCTACGTGGACACGAACGTGACCGGCACGCTCAACGTCCTCGAAGCCGTGCGCCACCTTCAGACACCCCGCCTGGTGCACACCTCCACCAGCGAGACCTACGGCACCGCGCAGACCGTGCCGATCACCGAGGACCACCCCATCAACACCCAGTCCCCGTACGCCGCTTCGAAGGCCGGCGGCGATCGGCTCGCCGACAGCTACCACGCGAGCTTCGAGACGCCCGTGGTCACCCTGCGCCCCTTCAACACCTTCGGGCCGCGCCAGTCCATGCGCGCCGTGATCCCGACCGTCATCGGACAAGTGGCCTCCGGTTCGAGGGAGATCACTCTCGGCGACCTGCGGCCCACCCGTGACTTCACCTTCGTCGCGGACACCGCGCAGGCCTTCATCGCCGTCGGCACCGCGCCCGCGGACGCCGTCGTGGGCCGCACCTTCAACGCGGGCACCGGCGGTGAGATCTCCGTCGGTGACCTGGTGCGGCTCATCGGCAAGGTGATGGAAGCCGACCTCGACGTGCGCGAGGACGAACAGCGCATCCGGCCCGCGGCCTCCGAGGTGATGCGCCTGGTCGCCGACGCGAGCCGGCTGCGCGCGGCCACCGGCTGGGCGCCCGGACACGACCTGGAGCAGGGCCTTGCCCGCACCGTCGAGTTCTTCCGCGACCCGGCCAATCTGGCCCGCTACAAGACCGACATCTACAACATCTGAGCCGCCCCTCCGCGCGACTTTGACGGCCCGTCAACAGCCATGCGCATCCAGCCGCTTGACCACTTTTGGTCACTCACAGGGGAGACAACCATGCACGCAGTGATTCTTGCCGGAGGAAAGGGCGTCCGGCTCCGGCCGTACACCACCACGCTGCCCAAGCCGCTGGTCCCGATCGGCGACCAGCACGCCATCCTGGAGATCGTCCTGCGTCAGCTGGCGAGCGCCGGATTCACCAGCTGCACCATCGCGATCGGCCACCTGGGCCACATCATCCGCGCCTACGTCGGCAACGGCGCCCGCTGGGGGCTGCGCGTCGGCTACTCCACGGAGGACAGCCCGCTCGGCACCATGGGCCCCCTCCTGACGATGATGGACCGGCTGCCCGAGCACTTCCTCGTGATGAACGGCGACATCCTCACCGACCTCGACTACGCGGACGTCCTGAACAGCCACAGCACCTCCGGTGCGCCGCTGACCATCGCCACGTACGCACGCCAGGTACGCATCGACTTCGGGGTGCTGACCACCGAGTCGGATCGTGTGGTCGCCTTCACCGAGAAGCCGAGCGTGGACTACCGCGTCTCCATGGGGGTGTACGGACTGTCGCGCGACACGCTCGCCTCCTACACGCCGGGCCTGCCGCTCGGCTTCGACGAGCTGGTCCTCGACCTGCTGAAGACCGAGACCCCGCCGCACGCCTACGCGTTCGACGGCTACTGGCTCGACATCGGACGCCCGGACGACTACGACCGGGCGAACGCGGAGTTCACCACGCACCGCTCCCTGCTCCTCAAGGGAGCGTGAGGAGGCCGTGCGCATTCTCGTCCTGGGCTCCACCGGATACCTGGGCCGGCACATCGCCGAGCGGCTGCACGCCCTGCCGGACGTGCGGCTGCTGCGCGGCGGCCGTGCCCCCTCGGACGACCTCCGGGTCGACCTCGCCCACATGACGCCCGCCGCACTGGCCGAGCAGCTGACCCGGGCCGAGCCCGACGCCGTGGTCAACTGCGTGGGCGCGGTCGGTGGCAGCGCGCTGGCCCTCGCCGAGGCCAACTCCCGTGGCCCCGCCGCCCTGTGCGAGGCCATGCGGTCGGCGGTGCCCGACGCGCGCCTGGTGCACCTCGGTTCGGCGGCGGAGTACGGGCCGACCGGCATCGGCGAGCGGACGACGGAGGAGGCCTGCGCCCGCCCGGTCGCCCCCTACGGAGCCACCAAGCTGGCCGGCACCCTGGCCGTCCTCGACACGCGGCTCGACTCGCTCGTGCTGCGGGTCACGAACCCGGTGGGCCCCGGGGCGTCCCGGGCCGGACTCCCGGGGCGGCTCACCGCCGAGCTCGGCCGCGCGGTGGCCCGGACGCCGCATGCCACGGTCCACGTCGGCGACCTGTCCGCCTACCGGGACTTCGTCGACGTACGCGATGTGACGCATGCCGTCGCACTCGCGGTGACCCTGCCGTCGCGGCTGCCGCGCCTGCTCAACATCGGCAGCGGCAGGGCCGTCCCGGTGCGCGACCTGGTGCACGGTCTGGTCGGCGCCGCGGGCTTCACGGGGCGCGTGGAGGAGACGCTCGGCAAGGTGGGCCGGTCGGTGGCCGTGCCCTGGCAGTGCGCCGACATCGGCGCCGCGGAACGGGACCTGGGCTGGACGCCGGTGCACTCCCTGCGGGATTCCGTGACCGCGCTGTGGGCCGCCGACGGGATGCCGCACACGCGGTCGGCGTCCGCCGCGGGGGACCCGCGATGACGCTGCTGGTGCCGCTGTACGTCCACCCGGCCGCGGACCCCGCGGCCTGGCAGGCGCTCGTGGCGGCGGCGCCTCAGCTGTACGGCGTCGTCCTGAACGCCGCCGACGGCCCGGGCACGGCCCCCGACCCCGCCTTCACCGCCGCCTCGCGAGCCCTGCGCGAGGCGGGGGTACGGGTGCTCGGGTACGTGGACACGGCGTACGGGGACCGGCCGCTCGCCGCAGTCACCGACGACCTGGACAGGTACCGCGCCTGGTACGGCGTCGACGGCTGCTTCTTCGACCAGGTCGCGTCCGGCCGCCGCGAATTGCGGCACTGCCGGCGCATGGTCCGCTCGGCGCGGGAGCGGGGCGCGGGCACGGTGGTCCTCAACCCGGGCGTGCATCCGGCGCCCGGCTATGCCCGCGCCGCCGACCTGCTCGTCACGTTCGAGGGGCACTGGACGACGTATCTGCGTTCCTTCGCCGCCCCGTCCTGGACGGCCAAGCACCCCCCTGAGCAGTTCTGCCACCTCGTCTACGGAGTCCCGCCCGCGCTGGCCCGCCTCGCGGGGCGCACCGCCGTGCAGCGGGGCGCGGGGGTGCACTGCGCGGTGCCCGGTGCCGGGCCCAACCCCTGGACGCAGCCGCCGCCGCTGCCCGCGGCCGGTAGTGCGTCGTGAGGCACCGCACGTGGCTCGGCCCGCTCCTCGTCGCCGTCCTGCTGCTCGCCGGGTGTTCGTCGGCGGAGCGGGGCGGCGGGGGCGGCGACGCCCAGGACCGGTGGCGGCCGAGGCCCGGCACCACCTGGCAGTGGCAGCTCGACGGGCGCGTCGACCCGCGCGTGGACGTCCCCGTCTACGACATCGACGGGTTCGAGAACCGCGCGTCCGACGTGGCCCGGCTGCACCGCGACGGGCGTCGCGTCATCTGCTACATCAACGCCGGTGCCTGGGAGTCCTTCCGCCCCGACAGCGACGACTACCCCGCATCCGTACTCGGCCGCGCCAACGGATGGAAGGGCGAGCGCTGGCTCGACATCCGGCGCCTGGACGTGCTGCGTCCGCTCCTCGCGAAGCGCTTCGACATGTGCCGCCGCAAGGGTTTTGACGCGGTCGAGCCGGACCTGCTCGACGGCTACCTCAACCGTACGGGCTTCCCCCTGACCGCGCGCCACCAACTGGCCTTCAACCGCATGGTCGCCCGCCTCGCCCACGACCGCGGCCTGTCCGTCGGCCTGAAGAGCGACCTCCCGCAGATCCCGCGTCTGGTGCGGGACTTCGACTTCGCCGTCAACGAGGAGTGCGCACAGTACGACGAGTGCGCGTCGCTCACGCCCTTCGTCAAGGCGGGCAAGGCGGTACTGCACGTCGAGTACGCGGTGCCGAACGAGAGGTTCTGCGCCCAGTCCCGGCGCCTCGGCCTGTCGTCCATGCGCAAGAAGCTGAACCTGGACGAGTGGCGCAGGCCCTGCTGAACGCGGGCCCTGCGGCACACTGACCGACTGACGCCGGCCGAGGGTCAGCCGTACTGGCGGCAGCGCCCGGGGAAGACGGCCCGGACGCGTGCGGCGAGGAGATCGAGCGCGGCCCGGGAACCGGTGGCGTCGGGTTCGGACCCGAGCTGGAGGGCCAGACCTTCGGTCAGACAGTGAAGTTCGAGTGCGGCGAGGTCCGGGTCGGTGGCGTCCGGGACCTCGCCGCACTCCTTGCCGTTGTGGACGGCGGTGGCGAGCATCGAGCGGATGAGCCGGCCCGTCTCGGCGTGGGAGCCGGCCAGGCGTGGGTTGTCGACGGTGCGGCCGAGGAAGGCGAGCACCACGCGGTGCGCCGAGCGGCGGCGCGGATCGACCGGGAGCCATTCGCCCAGCCCTTCGACGACCACGTCACGGATGGGGAGTTTCTGTCGCGTGGCGCGTTCCCCCAGGGCGGAGACCCGGTCGAGGACCTTGTGGACGACGCGTTCGTGCGTGAACAGCAGCATCTCGTCCTTGGTCGGGAAGTAGTGCTGCACGTGACCGACGGAGAATCCTGCCGTCGCGGCGGTCCGCGCCACGGTGACCCGGTCGAGCCCTTCTTCGGTGACCAATTTCTGTACGGCGTCGGCGACCTGGATGCGCCTGGCTTGGTGATCGACGACCTTCGGCATGCCGCCAGGGTAGCCGTCGCAGCCCTTGCGTAAGGTTTTTACCATATGCTCATATGGTAAAAACGGTCGGACGTAAACCAAGGGTGGCCACGGACATGGCAAGGGCAGTGAAGGCCGAAGGGCGCCAATGGGGCGCGCGCTTAAGGCAGGTGACGGGCGTGGCGCTCGTCGCGGGCTTGATGGCGGGCTCAGCCCCACCCGCTTCGGCGGTCGGGGACGCGGGATCGAGGGGCGGTGCCCTCTCGCGCGGCATGGCCGCCGACGTGGGGGACTGGTCGCAGGTGGACGCGTTCGTCCGCGGGCGGCTCGCCGCCACGGGCACGCCCGGTGCCGCCCTCGCCGTGATCGAGGACGGCCGGGTCGTGCACCAGCGGGGCTTCGGCGAGGACGGCCGGGGCCGGGCGGTCACGCCCGACACCCCCTTCCTGTGGGGATCACTGTCCAAGCCGGTCACCGGCCTGGCGGTGATGCAGCAAGTGGAGACGGGGCGGGTGGATCTCGACTCGCCGGTGCGCACGTATCTGCCATGGTTCAAGCTCGCCGACCGGGACGTCTCCGACCGCGTCACCGTCCGGCATCTGCTCACCCACACCAGCGGCATCCCCACCTCCGCATCCACAGAGATCGGGGACCGTTATGACAACGCGCCGGGCGCTCTCGCCGGCGCGGCCCGCGATCTGGCGGCTGTCGAACCCGCCGACCGGCCCGGCCGCTCCTTCGCCTACTCGAGTGCCGGGTACGCCGTTCTCGGTGCGCTGGTCGAAGAGGTGTCCGGACGGCCGTTCGGCGCCTACCTGCACGAGAAGATCCTGGACCCGCTCGGCATGGAGCACGCCGTCGCCACCGAGCGGGACTTCGCGCGCGAGCGGGTGGCCCCCGGTCACCGCTCCGTGTTCGGCAACGCCGTCCCGTTCGACGCGCCCTATGACACCTCGGGTGTTCCGTACGGACATGTGGGCGGCAGCGTAAAGGACTTGGCCCGCTTCACCCTCGCCGAACTGGGCGGCGGCGACCTGCACGGACACCGGGTGCTGTCCGCGAAGGGGATCGCCTACACCCAGCGCGGCCACGTGAAGAGCAGTACCGACCGCTATGGCCTCGGCTGGTCGGTCGGCACGCTCAAGGGCACGGGCGAACGGATGATCTGGCACGACGGGGCGCTCCCCGGCCACCAGGCGATGCTGGTCATGCTGCCCGACAGCGACCGCGCCGTGATCGTCCTGCAGAACGCCTACCACCAGCTGCGGGCCAAGGAGTTCGCCGACGCGGCCTTCGGGGCGGCGCAGCTCCTTTCGGGCACGGATGCCCGCACCACGCCCGTAGACCGTTTCGCCGTCGCCCTGCCCTGGGCCGTGGCCGCCCTCGCGGGAGTGCTGCTGCTGGCAGTGGCGGCCCCACTCCTGCGCCGCAGGCCCGGCCGCCGCGCGGCACTCCGCGCCCGCTCCCGGCGCAGGATCACCGTGACCACCCTCGTGTCGGTCACCACCGCCCTGGCCGTCGCGGCACTCCTGTGGTGGCTGCCCTCGACCCTCGGCGGCACGCTGCCCTTGGCGCTGCTGTGGCTCCCCGACGTGGGGTGGGGCCTGGTGACCGCCATCGCGCTGGCACTGCTGCTGGCGGTGGAGCGGGCAGCTCTCGGGGCGCTGGATCTGCGGCGCGGTCGGGGCGACGCCGCAGAGGCGGAGGGGTCGACGATCGATGCCGACCGGCTGGTCGAGCCGGGCGGCGGTGGGTCCACCACAGGTGCAGCACAGGTACAGGGCACCGAGAGCGGCTGTTGAGGCCGAGGCGGATGAAGGTCCCCGCCCTCTGGAGGGCGGGCAGAGATTGCCGACGGGCTGGTAGGTCACCTGCTGTGGCGGCCGGCGTCGACGAGTGCCTCGACGCACGCCCTGGACGATTCGCGGTCGGTGTACGCCGAAGGCCTCCGGCAGGCCGCGCAGCCGGAGGCGCCGAGGGCCTGCTCGGACACGGCCGAGGGGCCCGCTGCCCTTGCCTCTTCCGTGGTTCCTGACACATCTCAGGGTTAGATGGGGGTCGCGGCTGGGAGAAGCCTCGGGGTCTGTGCAGGGGTACGTCTCGGGGCTACTTCCTGTGTCGTACGCACTCCGCGCGCACGGCTCCTATCGTGAGTTCCGTGACCACCGCCTCCCGCCCCCGGCAGCGGCGCCTCCCACGGCCCCTGTCCCCGCACCTCACCGACCTGGCAGTGGCGTCGGTCGTCGCGCTGCTCACGGGCCTGGACGCGGCGGTCAACGGTCCCGGCCACCGGCAGGCCGACTGGCTGACGTGGCTGCTGTTCGCCGTGTCCGTCGCCGCTCTCCTGGTGCGCAGCCGGTGGCCGGTCGCCGTCACCGTAGTCACCGGGGCGGCCTGCGCGGGCTGGGCGCTCTACGGGCACATCGGGGAGCTGCTCAATCTGCCGGTGATGGTCGCGCTGTACGCCCTTGCCGTGCGGGGCGGGCGGCGTCGCACGCTGCGTACCGCCGTGGTCGCCGCCCTGGTGTCGGGGGTCGTGTCGGTCATCGCGGGCAAAGACGTGGCGCAGCCCCAGGGCGCCCCGCTCCTGGAGATGCTCTGGCCCCTCGTGCCGCTGCTGCTCGGTGAAGTGGTGCGCGGGCGCCGGGAGTTGCTGCAGGAGTACGCCGACCGGGCCGAACGCGCCGAGGCCGACCGGGAGCGAGAGGCGCGGCGCAAGGTCGACCAGGAGAGGGTGCGCATCGCGCGCGAACTGCACGACGTGGTCGCCCACACCGTGTCGGCGATGACCGTGCAGGCGGGCCTCGCCCTGGACGCGCTCGACAGCAGACCCGAGGTGGCACGGACGGCGATGAGACAGGTGCGGACCTCGGGCAAGGAAGCCGTGCGCGAGCTGCGGACCACCGTGGGGGTGCTGCGCGAGGGTCGGCGGACGGCCTCCGCCGACCCGGCTCCCCGCCTCGCACAGCTGGACGAGCTGGTGGAGGGGGTGCGGGGCACCGGGCTGCGGGTGTCCCTGCACGCCGACACCGGTGGCCGGGAGCTGCCGCAGCTGGTGGAGTTGGCGGCGTACCGCATCGTCCAGGAGGCCCTGACCAACGTGATCAAGCATGCGGAGGCCCGGCACGTGGCGGTATCGGTGGCGGTGGCGGACGACCGCCTGGCGGTGGAGATCACCGACGACGGGCGGTCGACCGCCGAGGCGGAGAGGGAGAGGGAGGGGGAGGGCGAGGGCTACGGCCTGATCGGCATGCGCGAGCGGGCCACCACGATGGGCGGCGACCTCGATGCGGGCCCGGTGCGGGGTGGCGGGTGGCGGGTGCGGGCGCTGCTTCCCGTCGCGGGGGGAGGGGTGTGAGCGGCCGGGGTGGGGTGGAGGTGGTCGGGGTTCGGGTCGGCATGCGCGAGTGGGGTGTCGCGGTGGGCGGCGGTCTTGGGGTGCGGGTACTGCTCCCCGTCACCCGGTGGCGGGTCGCTTGGTGCGGGCGTTGCTTCCCGTCGCCGAAGGAGTGACGCTTTGCGTCGGGGGAGAGCCGGTGCTCTCCGTTCAGGGAGGGGCTGTGCCATCGGAGGGAGGCGCGGGATGAGTGAGCGGATTCGGGTGTTGGTGGTCGACGATCAGACCGTCGTCCGCGCCGGGTTTCGAGCCCTGCTCGACCTCACCGAAGACTTCGCCGTGGTCGGCGAGGCGGCGGACGGCATCGCGGCTGTGGAGCTGACCCGCGCCACCCGCCCCGACATCGTCCTGATGGACATCCGCATGCCGCGGGCCGACGGCCTCGAAGCCACCCGCCGCATCGTCGCCGACCGCGCCCTGGACGCCGTACGCGTCCTGGTCCTCACCACGTTCGAGGCCGACGAGTACGTCTTCGACGCGCTGCGCGCGGGAGCCGCGGGCTTCCTGCTCAAGGACATCGAACCGGACGACCTGCGCACCGCGATCCGCACCGTCGCCGCCGGGCAGAGCCTCCTGGCGCCCGGGGTCACGCGCCGGGTGATCGAGGAGTTCGCCCGCCTCAAGGCGCCCGAGGCGCAGGCACTGCGACTCCTCGATCCGCTGACCGACCGGGAGCGCGAAGTGCTCGCGCTGGTCGGCCGCGGACTGTCGAACGACGAGATCGGCGCACGGCTCCTGATGTCGCCGCTCACCGCGAAGACACACGTCAGCCGGGCGATGACCAAGCTCGGGGCGCGGGACAGGGCGCAGTTGGTGGTGCTCGCCTACGAGACCGGCCTGGTGCGCGCGGGTGAAGCATGATCCGGCGGCCACCGGTCTGGTGACCCCGCGGTGGCTACTCCCCGGGGAGTAGCCACCGACTCCCGTCGGCAGATGTCGGCGGCGCCCGCCTTCCGTAGCGTCGACGGCATGATCGAAGCACGCGAACTCACCAAACGGTACGGCGACAAGGCGGCGGTCGACCGGCTCACCTTCACCGTCCGCCCCGGCCGCGTGACCGGCTTCCTCGGCCCGAACGGCGCCGGAAAGTCGACCACCATGCGCATGATCCTCGGCCTCGACGCGCCGAGCGGCGGCACGGTCACGGTCAACGGGCGGCGCTACGACCGCCTCACCGCACCTCTGCGCGAGGTCGGCTCCCTCCTGGACGCCAGGTCGGTGCACGGCGGACGCACCACGCGCCGGCACCTGCTCGGCCTGGCCCGCAGCAACGGCATCCGCCGAAGCCGGGCCGACGAGGTACTCGAAGCGGTGGGCCTCACGGATGTCGCGGGACGGCGGGCCAAAGGGCTCTCCCTGGGCATGGGCCAGCGTCTGGGCATCGCGGCCGCCCTGCTCGGCGACCCCGGCGTACTCATCCTCGACGAGCCGGTGAACGGCCTGGACACCGAGGGCATCCGCTGGATCCGCGATCTGCTCAAGTCCCTTGCGGCGGAAGGGAGGACGGTGTTCCTCTCCAGCCACCTCATGAGCGAGATGGAACTGACCGCCGATCACCTGATCGTGATCGGCCGCGGGCAGCTCCTCGCGGACACGGACATGAGGGACTTCATCGAGACCAACTCCCAGGGCGCCACCCTGCTGCGTACGCCCGACTCCGAGGCGCAGCGCATGCGGGCCCTGCTGGAGACGGCGGGCGCCTCCGTATGCCTGGACGCGCGTGGCGGCTGGCGCGTCGGTGGCCTGAGGCCCGCCGAGATCGGCGAGCTGGCCCGCACGCAAGGCCTGGCCATCCACGAACTCACCCCGGTCTTCTCCTCCTTGGAGGAGGTCTACACCGACATGACGCGAACCTCGGTGGAGTACCGGGGCACGGCGACGACGACGTACGAAGCCGAGGAAAAGGAACCGGCACGATGACGACGACAGAGTCCATGACCCCGTCCCCTCCCGGTTTCCGCGAGGCCATCGCCTTCGAGTGGACCAAGTTCGCGGGCCTGCGCTCCACACGCTGGACCCTCCTCACGGCCGGTCTGCTGACCGTCGTCGGCGCGGTGTTCGTCGGGCTGAGCGGCAGTCTGCAGCCCGACGACACGGTGCTCGGCGGCAGCCTCACCCTCAGCGTCGTCTCGCTGATGGTCGCGGGCACGGTGGGCGCGCTGACCATGTGCGGCGAGTACGCGAGCGGCACCATCACCGCCACCCTCACCGCGGTACCGCGCCGCGGCCGGGTGCTCGCCGCCAAGGCGACGCTGCTGGCCGGCCTGCTGTACGCCACAGGGCTCGCCTCCTGCACGGCGGCCTATCTCATCGGCGGCGCGGTCCTGGAGGACGGCAGGTACGCCCAAGGGGAAGCGATGCCCGCGCTGCTCGGCATCGCCGGGCTCTTCGCGCTCGTCGGCCTCATCGGTCTCGCGGTCGGCACCCTCCTGAAGCACTCGGCCGGAGCCGTCGTCACGGTGGTCGGCGTCCTGCTCCTGCCGTCCCTGTTCGGCCCGCTGCTCGGCGACCTCCAGCGCTGGGTCACGGGGGCGACGCCCACGGCAGCCCTCGAGAAGCTCACGCAGACCTCGGACGCGAGCCCGGAGGCCGTCGGCAGCCTCGGCGCCTGGCCCTCGCTGGGCCTGGTCGCCACCTACACCCTGCTGCTCCTGGCGGCGGCCGGGTGGCGCCTGCGCCGAAGGGACGTATGACGCGACGCGCCCCCCGCCCCCGCGGTGCCTGGCCGGGGGCGCCGTCGAGGAACCGCACCGCGGAGCCACACCCGCGCGCGCCTCCCGGCCCGCCCGATGCGCCCCTCCTGGCAGGAAAAGCCACCCGTACGGGGATATACGGGGGTCGTTCCCTATGGCTAGTGTGCTGGCAATGTCCCGCGCCGACGAAGCCATCCGTCGCCACCCGGCGGCCCGCGTGAGGGCCGCACCGCGGTGAAGTTCCGAAGGCCGCCTCGTCCCTGCCCGCAGGCGGTCACCTACCGATGCGCCCCGGCGGCGGTGGCGGCGGGCTGCCAGGTCATCACCCTCCTCGACGCCGACGGCCGGGACATCGGGCACCTCGACTACCAGGTGTGCCACCCGTGCGCCGCCGCCCACGTCAACACCATCGCGATCGCGGGCCCCTGGCAGGGCATGGGCCTGGGCCGCGAGGCCCTCCACCGCGCCACGGACCCCTGGCCCGGCTACGCGTGGACCACCTCCCGGCAGTCCGCGGACGGCCGGAAGTTCTTTGCCGCGATGGCGGAGGAGATGGGCACGGACTTCGTTCCGGGAGCCGTGGGATGCCCTCACATCAGCGCTTCACCGAGGTCAAGGACCGGCGGAACGCCGCTCTGAGGCGCTTGGCGACCGATGATCCGTACGCGATAACGTCACCGCCGTGACGATCAACACGCGTGGGACCACAGCCGACTCCGCCGGGCGTGCGGAGGTGACCGCCGGGCAGGGGCGAACCGCGCGGTACGTCACCGACGCCGTCGTCCTCCTGGCGCCGCCCGTGCTGTTCGTGGTGCCCGTGCCGCTGATCCGGGCCGGGCTGATCGACGACGGATTCCTCTTCCTCAACCTGGTCTCGCTCTTCATCGCCGCCCTGGTGGCCTGCTACGCCCACATGGGATGGCGCGCGCGCCCGCACGACGGTGACCTGCTGTCCGCCCGCACCCTGACCGGGCGGCACACCATCGACCTCACGCGGCTCACGAAAGTCGGCCTCCTGGAGGTGCCTGGCGAGATCCGGACCGACGACCGGCTGATCCTCACCGACGCCCACGGCGTGCGGATCGTCCTCGACAAGCTCGCGGGCAGCGACGAGACGGTCGACGCCCTGGTGCGCGAGGCGCTGCTGAGCAGGCCGCCGGGCGCCGGCGTCGTCGTGTCGGACCGGGCCGCCGAACGCCTCGACCTGCGTACGCAGGTGCGTCGTTCGCACGGTCGCCTCAAGGCGGGACGCACCATCCCGGAGAGGCTCATCGGCTGGGTACCCCTGCTGTCGTTCCTGGTGTTCGCGCCGCTGAGCTTCGGCCTGCTGGTGGCCGGCTTCCTGCTCACCGGCCTCGGTTGACGTCCCGGCGCCAAGGACTGCCAGGCATGGTCAGCCGCTGACGGGGGCACTCGGTGACCGGGCGCGCACCGCGCGCCCACGGTCCTGGGAGGACACGATGACGCTGTCTCGAGTGCACAAACGAGGCTGGACCAAGAAGCCTTTGGTCCGCCGCTCGGCGGAGAACGAATCGCTGACAGCGGCAGGCCGTGCGGGGTTCGTCGCACGGGGTGTCGTCTACGTCCTCATCGGTGCGCTGGCCCTTCGCATCGCTCTCGGCAGCGGCGGCGAACAGGCCGATCGTCAGGGCGCGTTGGCCCAGGTCCGCGAGCAGCCGTTCGGCGACGTGATGTTGTGGGCGCTGGTCGTCGGGTTCGGTTGCATGGCTCTGTGGCGGGGCGCCCGCGCGGTGGGGAGGCGGGGGCCCCGCCACAAGACGGCGTCCCGGGCGCTCGACGGCGGCAGGGCGGTCTTCTACGCCTTCGTCTGCTGGGCGACCGCCATGTACGCGGCCGGCGGAAGCCAGGGTTCCAGCGGCGACGCCAAGTCGCAGGACTGGACGAAGTCCGCGCTGGAACTCCCCTACGGCCGCTACCTGGTGGGCGCCGGGGGCTGCGTCCTGATCGGCGTCGGGGTCGTGCTCGCCGTACGGGCGATGATGCGCCGCTTCCTGCGGCAGCTGGACCTCGGCTCCCTCAAGGGCCGCAACCGCCAGGTCGTCACGGCCCTGGGCGTGACCGGCGGTGTCGCACGCGGCGCCGTGTTCGCCCTCGCGGGCGTCTTCATCGTGACGGCGGCCGTCCAGTTCGACCCCGACGAGGCCAAGGGTGTGGACGCGACCCTCCGCAGCTTCGCGCACACCCCCGCGGGCCCGTGGCTGCTGGCCGCCGTCGCGGCCGGGCTCATCCTCTTCGGCGTCTTCTCCTTCGCCTCCGCGCGCTGGCGGCGGTTGTGAGCACACCGCGGAGATCCGTCGGAAGGCTTTAGACCGGCGCCGTCTCGTCAGCCTTGAACGGGCCACCGTGGCCCGGCACGATCACATCCGCGGCGGCAAGGACGCGCAGCCGTGACGTACGCAGCGTCACACGGTCCGGGGACACCGGGTCGTCCACCGGGCCGTTCGGCCGCCACCACAGGTCGCCCACGAACGCGATGGTGCCCTCGGTGGTGCCCGCGAGCAGCGTGATGTCCTCGCGGCTGTGTCCCGGAGTGCGGATCAGCCGCAGGGACGGGGTGAGTTCATGGCCCTCGGCGTCCCGGTCGGTCCACTGGTCGTTCTCGTAGATCGCCTTGTGGTCATGGACCCGGGCCCGGCCGAACAGGCCCACGTTCATGGTGTTGTCCGGGTGGTGGTGGCTGAGCACCACGTCCGTGATGTCGTCGGGGCCAAGGCCCAACTCGGCGAGGGGGCCCAGGATCCGGTCCCGGCTCGCCACCATGCCCGGGTCGACGATGACGTGCCGGTCGCCGTCGTGGACATAGGAGACGGTGGCGGCGACTCCGGGGCCGGTGGAGCCCGTGTAGCCGGTGGTCAGGATCGTGAATACGGCGCTGCGGCCGAGCGGTGCGTCTGCCGTCGCGTCTGTCATGGCGTCTGTCGTTGCGTTGGTCATGCCGATGAGTCTTCCGGGCCGGCGGCCCGGCAACGAGTGGCCCATCTGCCACTGATCGCAGGAAACGTGCCACACTTCCGTATGCCGCCTTTCGTGTCCATCGCCGCCTACGCCCCGCCGGGCGTCGGCATCCTCGGCGCCGGCATCGTCTCCGAGGTGTTCGACGAGCGGGGCCCGGGACTGCCCCGCTTCGACTTCGGCCTGTGCACCGACCGGCCGGGACAGGTCCGCACCGACGCGGGGGTGCCGATCACCGTGGAGCACGGCCTTGACCGGCTCGCCGCCGCCGACCTCGTGATCGCCCTGCCCTGGGCCGACTTCCGTACGCCGCCCGCGCCCGCCGTGCTCGATGCGCTCACCGCGGCCCACGCGCGAGGTGCCCTGGTCGCGGGGCACTGCGTCGGTGCGTTCGCCCTGGCCGCGGCGGGGCTGCTCGACGGTCGGCGCGCCACCACCCACTGGCGTTTCGCGGGGCTCCTCGCGGGGCGATACCCGGACGTCACCGTCGAGGCCGAGGCCCTGTACATCGACGAAGGGCAGGTCGTCACGGGCGCGGGAGCGGCGGCGGGCTTCGACCTCAGCCTGCATCTGCTCAGACGGGAGTACGGCGCGGCGACGGCCAACACCATCGCCCGGGACCTGGTCCTGCCCTCCCACCGCGACGGCGGCCAGGCCCAGTACCTGGCCGCCCCCGTACCGGAGGACTGCCGGGACGACCGTCTCGCCGAGGCGCTCGACTGGGCCCGCGCGCATCTGCACGAGCCGCTGCCCGTCGCGGAGTTGGCCCGCCGGGCTTTGATGAGCAGGCGCTCCTTCGCGCGCCGCTTCACCGCGGCGACCGGCACGACCCCGCACGCCTGGCTGGTCAACCTGCGGCTGAGCAGCGCCGAGGAGCTCCTGGAGACCACGGACCTGCCGGTGGAGGAGATCGCCCACCGGGTCGGCTACGGCAGTGCGGCCGTCCTGCGCGAGCAGTTCGTACGCCGCCGGGGCGTGCCTCCGCGGTCCTACCGCCGTGCGTTCACGCGGGCGCCGTAGCTACGGGCTCCCTGACTGCGGGGCTCCCTGGCTGCCGGGCTCCTAGCTGAACGAGGGCATCTCGCCCTCCGTGGTCGTCAGGTCGATGATGCTGAAAGTGGCGCCCTGCTGGTCGGCGACCGTGGCGAAGCGGCCGAAGGGGCTGTCCATCGGGCCGAAGAGCAGCTGGCCGCCCAGCTTGGTGATGGTGACGATCGCGGCGTCACAGTTGTCCACGGCAAAGTGCACGTTGACGAACGGCGGCGCCTCCGCCGGGAAGTCCTCGGTCATCTTGAGCCGGCCGAGCACCGGCTGACCGTCCACCTGGAAGACGCTGAAGTCGACGTCGTCGACGTCCATCCTCCGCACCTCGAAGGGGAAGACGGAGGGCAGGAACGCGTCCGCCGCCGCGGGGTCCCGCGTGGTCAGCTCCGCCCAGCAGTACGCGCCCGCCTCGCCGACCTTCTCGAAGCCCTGGTGCGTGCCGGGCTGCCAGACGCTGAAGTACGCGCCGCTGGGCTCCTGGGCCGTCACCATGGTGCCGAACTCGCCGACTCGCATCGGCTCCACGGCGAGGGTCCCGCCGTTGTCACGGATCTTCGCGGCGGTCGCGGCGGCGTCGGGCGACGCGAAGTAGAGGTTCCAGGCGGCGGGCCCTTCCATGCCCTGCGTCTGCGGCATGACCGCGGCCACGGCCTTGCCGTCCGAGCGTGCCTGGGTGTAGCCGCCGAACTCCTCCGAACCGGCGTCGAACGTCCAGCCGAGCAGTTCGCCGTAGAAGCTCTTCGCGGCCTCCACGTCGGGGAATATCGCGTCCGCCCAGCAGGGCGTGCCTTTCGGGTGCGCAGCCATCGCGAGGGCCTCCAGTTCCGGCGTTCTCCTGTGGGATTCACGCTTGGGATTCACGCTATGGGAACGAAGGCGCCCGCGCCCGTCGAACCCCGCGACCGCCGCCCGTGGGCCATGGTCACCGCGCGCCGAAGTTCTGCGTCCACCAGGGGCCGCCGCCGCCCTGGCGGTAGCCGACGCCGATCTCCTTGAAGGAGCAGTTGAGGATGTTGGCGCGGTGGCCGGAACTGTTCATCCAGGAGTCCATCACGGCGGCCGGGGTGCGCTGGCCCGCGGCGATGTTCTCGCCGTAGGTGGTCCACTTGTAGCCGGCGGCCGTGGTCCGGTCGCCGGGGTCCTTGCCGTCGGGGTTCGTGTGGTCGAAGAAGTCGCGCTCCGCCATGTCGTCGGAGTGGCCCTGCGCCGCGTCGTTCAGCTTGCTGTTGAGCGTCAGCGGGCCACAGCCGCTTTTGGCGCGCTCGGCGTTGGCGAGCCGGGTGACCTCCGCGCCGTACGAGTTGCCTGCCGGTGCCTGCGGGGCCTGTGGGGCCTGTGGGGCGCTGCTGGTGCGGGTGGGCTTCGGGGTGGTCGCCTTCGGCTTCGGCGCCTTGGTCTTCTTCGGCGTGGGCTTGGGGGAGGCCTTCCGCGTCCGGCTGGGGGAGGCGGAGGCGGATTTGCTGGGCGTGGCCGCCGTGGTGGACGGGGCCGCCGAGGAGGAGGGCTGCGACGCGGTCAGGGGCTCGGCATCGGTCTTCTCGTCGCCCGAGGGGCGCGTGGCCGAGTAGATGACCCCGGTCGCGACCACGAGCACGGCGACCCCGGCGGCCACGGTCCGGCCCTTGCGCGGCGTCCGGTGGCGCTTGGCCGCGTGTCTCGCCTGGGCGCTCCGGGAGCCGGATATCTCGTACGTGCCGGCGCCGGTGGAGTGCGCGCCGGGCGATATGTGCGGTGAGCCGGCCGTCAGGTGGTGCGCGTCGGCCGCGCTCACCGCGCGTATCGCGCCGGGGGCGGCGAGCGCGGCGGACAGTGGCACCAGGGCGAGGCCCACCAGCAGGCGCTCGGCGAGCACAAGCCCCGCGCCGTGACCCGAGCACATCGGGCAGTCACGGACATGCCGGGCCAGGCGCTTGCGCCAGAGGGCGGAAGGCGTGCCGTCCCACGGGGCCACCACCTCTGCCAGATACGGGCACCGAGGCGCCGCGGCCAGCGCGCGGACCACGATCCGGGCCGTCTCCAGCTGCGTCTTCATCCGCTGGACCCGGACCGCGGCGTGCTGCGTCGGCAGCTCCATCGCGGCGGCGACCTCCGACCGGGTCAGCTCCCCGGAGACCTCCAGCCACCACAGCGAAAGAAGCGCCCGGTCGTCGGTGTCCAGCCACCGGGTGGCCTCGGCCACCTCCCTGCGCTGCCCCACCAGACCGAGACGGATGATCGTGAGGTCGACGAAGTCGGCGCCCGGGTCCGCGATGTCGTGCGCCTCGTGAAGCGGGTCCGGGCTCTTGTGGCCGGAGGCGCGCTGCTGCCAGTGCCTGCGGATCTCGTTCATGGCGATGGCCACCAGCCAGGACCGGAAACTCGCCGGATCGCGGAGCGTCGCGAGGCCGGCGAGTGCGCGCAGCATGGTCTCCTGCACGACGTCGTCGACGTCGGCATGGCCGTCGAGCGCCCGCCCGACGATGTTGTAGACCAGCGGCAGGTATCCGGCCACCAGCTCGTCCTGCGCCCGCTGGTCCCCGGTCTGCGCCGCCGTCACCAGAGGATCGTGTTCACCGATCATGGACTGCCTCACTCGCTTTCTTCGTCGGCACGTTGTCGCCCTACACCTGGGAGATCGCGTGAGCGTACGGAGATAACAGAAATCCGCGAACAGATATCCGGGCCGAGTCGGTGAGCATACGCACCCGGTGGCAGAGGGGAGGCGCGCACGGCCTTCTGTCCGGCTTACCGGACGTCAGCCGCCTCCGCACGGTTGGTGAGCTGAACGCGGCTGTCGCCCGGCCGGCGCGAGACAAGGACTCAGCGCGTGAGGAGGTCCCGAAGCGCCCCGGCGATCTCGGCGGGCGCTTCCTCCGCCATGAAGTGGCCACAGGTGACCGAGGAGTGCCGCAGGTCCGGTGCCCAGGCGCGCCACAGCGCCGCCGCGTCGAAGCCGAGCGCGGCGCCCCAGTCCTGCTGGAGCACGGTGACCGGCATCCGCAGCGTGCTGCCGGTGTCCCGGTCGGCGCGGTCGTGGTCCACGTCGATACTGGCGGAAGCGCGGTAGTCGGCCACGATCGAGGGCACCGCCGCGCGGCAGGCGTCCAGATAGGCGGCGCGTACGTCGGCGGGGATCGCCCGCGGGTCGTTCGTCCAGAGGTCGAGGAAGTGGCCGAAGAACGCGTCGGGGGCTGCGGCGATCAACTGCTCGGGAAGGCCCGGGGGCTGGGCCATCAAGTAGAGGTGGAAGCCCACGGTGGCGGTGACGCCGTGCATCACGTCCCACATGTCAAGCGTGGGCAGCACGTCGAGGCAGGCCAGATGTGTGATCACGCCGGGGTGGTCGAGCCCGGCCCGGAAGGCGACCAAGGCGCCGCGGTCGTGCCCGGCCAGCGCGAAGCGGTCGTGGCCGAGCGCACGGGCCAGGGCGACGACGTCGGCCGCCATGGTGCGCTTGGAGTACGTGGTGCCGTCGGTCTCCGCGGGTTTGTCGCTGGCCCCGTATCCACGCAGGTCGGGGCAGATCACCGTGTGTTCCGCGGCGAGGTCGGCGGCGACGTGCCGCCACATCAGATGGGTCTGCGGGAAGCCGTGCAGCAGCACCAGCGGCGGCCCCGAGCCGCCGACGGCCACGTTCAGGCAGACGCCCTCTGAGACGGGCACACGCCGGTAGCTGAAGTTCTCGATGGCAGGGGTCATGGTCGCGTCCTTCACGGTGGCGGATCAGATGCTGCCGAGCCTGCCGGGCGCCGATGAGCATCCGATGAGCGCGCTACCGTGACCAGGGAAGATACCGACGGAAGCGGGCGGAAAGGCTGGTCAGGCGTGCGGGTCACGTTCGGGGTGCTCGGGCCGGTGACGGCCTGGGACGGCGCGGGGAGTGCCGTCGCGCTGAAGGGGCCGCGGCACCGCGCGGTGCTCGCCCGGCTGATCGTCGCCCGCCGCCGTGTCGTCCCGGTCGCCCGCCTGATCGACGACCTGTGGGTGGACCCGCCCCAGGACGCGATCGGGACCGTACGCACCTTCGTCGCCGCGCTCCGCCGAGCCCTGGAACCGGAGCGCCCACCCCGCACACCCGCCCGGCTGCTCGTCACCGAGGGACCGGGGTACGCCCTGCGCGCCGAGCATGGCACGGTGGACGCCTGGTGCTTCGAGCAGGCGGTGACCGACGCCGCGAACCTGCCGCCGCGGGAGGCCCTCGACCGCCTGGAGGAGGCGCTCGGCCGGTGGCGTGGCCCGGCCTACGCCGAGTTCGCCGAGGAGCCCTGGGCCCGCGCCGAGCGCTCCCGCCTCGGCGAGCTGCGCCTGCACGCGGTCGAGCGCCGCGCCGAGGCACGACTCGGCTCGGGACGTGCCGCCGACGCGGTGCCCGATCTCGACGCGCACGTGGCTGAGCACCCCTGGCGCGAGGACGCCTGGCGGCTCCTCGCCCTCGCGCTCTACCGCACCGGCCGCCAGGGCGACGCGCTCGCGGTCCTGCGCCGGGCCCGCGCGCTCCTGGTCGAGCAGCTGGGCGTGGACCCCGGCCCCGCACTGCGCCGACTGGAAGCGGACATCCTCGGCCAGGCGCGCCACCTCGACCCCACGCCGCCCCGGGCCGAAGGCGCCGCGGAACGAGTGTGGGCGCAGGCCGCCACCGCCTACGACCGGACGGTGGCATCAGGCGCCCGCGCCAGGCTGGACTCGACGGTGAGCCTGCTCCGTAACCTGGCGGTGACCGGAGGCGGCGGCCTCGAAGCGGCCCGCGAGCACCGCGTGGCGGCCATCGAGGCGGCGGAGGAACTGGGCGACGCGGAACTCACCGCCCGGGTGATCGGCGCGTACGACGTCCCGGCGATCTGGACCCGTGTCGACGATCCGCGCCAGGCCACGCAGGTCGTGGCGGCGGCCGAACGCGCCCTGTCCGCGCTCCGGCCCGACACGCACCCGGCGGCGCGGGCCCGCCTGCTCGCCACGATCGCCCTGGAGACACGCGGCAGCAGATCGGCGCGCGGGCCCCAGGCCGCCCGCCAGGCCGAGGAGATCGCCCGCCGCGCCGAGGACCCCGGACTCCTCGCGTTCGCCCTCAACGGGCTGTTCATGCAGACCTTCCACCGCACGGGTCTCGCCGCGCGGCGGGACGCGATCGGCGCCGAGCTCGTCGCCCTGTCCACCCGGCACGGGCTAGCCACCTACGAGGTTCTCGGCCATCTCATCCGTCTCCAGGCCCGCAGCGCGCTCGCCGACTTCCCGGGCGCCGACGGCCACGCGGCGGCCGCGGATCTCCTGGCGGCGCGTCATGAGCTGCCGCTGGTAGGGGTGTTCACCCAGTGGTACGCGGCGCTGCGGCTCGCCGCGACCGGCCGGATCCCGGCAGCCGAGGCCGCCTACCGGGAGGCCGCGGCGCGATGGGACGGCTCGGGCATGCCCGGCCTGGAGCGCGGACTGCTGCCGCTCGTCCTGCTGTCCCTGCACTGCGGGCGACAGACCTCCACCGACGTACACATCAGTCGAGACCTGGACGGCAGCACGGACTGGGGGCCCTACGAACCCTGGGCCCGCCCCCTCGTGCTGCTGTCCCAGGGGAGCCGCGACGAGGCGGCGAAGGCGGTGCGTCTGATCCCGGACCCGCCCCGTGACCTCTTGCTCGAAGCTCTGTGGTGTCTGGCGGGGCGTGCGGCGATCGCCGTCGATGACCGGGAGGTGATGCGCCGCGCCCACACAGAACTGGCCCCAGCAGCCGGTGAGTTGGCGGGAGCCGGCAGCGGACTGCTGACCCTGGGCCCGGTCGCACGACACCTCGACGACCTCGCCACCGCTCTACGTCGCCCCCGGTGAAGGCACGTCAGGAGGCGGAAGCACTTTGCGCGTTGGCGATGATGGCACGCAGTACCTTGAGCGCGGCCACGTACTCCTCGTCGCTGATGCCCTTGTGGACCACGGCGCGCAGCTCGGTCATCATCTCGCGCAGTCGGGCCCTGGCCGCCTCACCCGTGTCGGTGAGGCGCAGGCGCTGCTCGTCGTCGGCCTCGAGCCAGCCGCGGTGCAGCAACTGGTCGACGACACGCGCGATGTCGTACGGTCCGTCCGCGATCGGGGTCAGCTGGCCGACCACTTCTTCGCGACTCGGCTTTGTGGCACCGCTGTTGACCCGGTTGAGTACCCAGTACTGCGGCTGCGTGACGTCGATCCGGGCCAGCACGTCACGCAGATGCCGGGTCACCGTGTCATGGGCCAGACCGCTCCAGTAGCCGATGGGCTGACTGGCGAGCATGTCGTCGGTGGCGGCGGGGTCGGCGGGGGCCTGGTCTGTGGTGGTACCGCTGGTGTCGCTGTTCGGCGGAGTCATGATCGCGAGGTTATCGCCGCACCCCGGGCCCCCCGGGGTGCGGCCCGGCGTGTGAACGCCGCGCGGCCGGGCCGTACCCCGAACAGGCTCAGCCCTTGCGGGTGTTGACCTCTTCGGTGAGGGCGGGGACGACGTCGAAGAGGTCGCCGACCACGCCGTAGTCGACGAGGTCGAAGATCGGGG